>JBGULZ010000080.1:0-3646 GCA_045116595.1 Ruminococcus sp.
TCCCATGTGCGTATCTGCACCTCAAAGGGAATGGCGTTCTCATCGAGCAGAGTAGTGTGAAGGCTCTGGTACAGGTTCGGCTTGGGCATTGAGATGTAGTCCTTGAAGCGGTTCGGGATAGGCTTGAAAACATCATGCACAACGCCCAAAACATTGTAACAGTCGGGCACTGTGTCGACGATGACCCTGACAGCAAAAACGTCAAAGATCTGGTCGATATTCTGGTTGCGCATGATCGTCTTGCGGTAGATACTGTTTATGCTCTTAACCCTGCCGCTGATGTAGACGTTCGGGATGGTGTCCTTTGTGCGGTCAAGGATCTGTGACTTGATTTTTTCAATAAAGACCTCGCGCTCGCCCTCTTTGAGCAATATCGCGTCCTCTATCTCTTTGTAGCCTATCGGATCGAGGTATTGCAGAGAACGGTCCTCGAGCTCATCCTTTATGGTTTTGATACCGAGGCGGTGAGCTATCGGCGCAAAAACCTGCATATTTTCAACGGATTTATCCCTGCGCTTTTGCTCGGGCATACAGTCCATCGTGCGCATATTGTGCAGTCTGTCCGCGAGCTTGATGATCATTACTCTGAGGTCGTCAGCCATAGCCAAAAGCATTTTGCGGATATTCTCAGCCTGCTGCTCCTCCCGTGTGGAGTACGGGATCTTTGAGATCTTTGTTACGCCGTCGCAGAGCTTTGCCACGTCGCCGCCGAACAGCCTTGTTATTTCGGGCAAAGACACGGGAGTGTCCTCCACAACGTCGTGAAGCAGCGCTGCGCAGACCGAGTCCTCGTCCATTCCGAGCTCGGCAACTATGCACGCGACCGAGGTCGGGTGAAGAATGTACGGAATACCGGACACTCTGCGCTGATCTCCGTGAGATTTTTCCGCAAATTCGTAAGCCGAGCGTATCTTTTCCATATCATATTCGTTGCTTGAGCTTTGAAGTATCTTTTCAAGCTCTGAAAAATCCTGATAATGCGCGACGTTTGAATATTTGCTCATCGTGTCACCTCGCTTAGCCTTTTGATGATATCAGCCGATTCAAGGCTCACCTTGCCGCTGACTTGATTAACTCCAATACTGTTGCTGAACATTCCCTCGCGGATCGTAATAAGCCCGAGCTCGTTCATAGCCTCCAAAATAACGCGGATCTTGCCCATCGGCAGCTTGTTGCCGAGCTTATAAACAAGGGTCGACGTGTCAAAGCCGTAGCCGCCGTTTGACTTTAAGAAGCGGTAAACAACAGCGAAATCTTCCCTTGTGGGAACAATGCTCCCGAGCTGCTCCACGGTCAGCGGATTTGAGCGGCAAAAGTCCTCAAAAATACGCTGGCTCTTTAATATTTCCTCTGTATCATCGGCAGACGCCTTGATATCCTTCACTATTATAGATACGCTTTTATTGCCGTTGTATTCGTTGACGTCAAGCGCTGCCGCCAAATCGACCGTATCGCCCTTTTTGTATGGGAAACCGTCGGTCGAGGTAAAGAACATCATCGCGGTGAGAGTAGTGTCCGCCCTTGAAACGATCAGTTTAAGATGTTTATTATTCGATAATGGAATAATACTGTTGATTTTCATATTGAACAACCCGAATACCGGCGTCGGATTTCCCGAGCCGAACGGCTGAAGCTCCCTGATCTCCTCGGCGATATCGAGCGTGACGCCGGCGGGATTGAGCTTAAAATCAATTTTCAAAGCGTCAAATGGCATCGATCCGTTCGAATTAGCGTACTCGTTAATTCTTTTACGGAATAATTCTATATTCTCAGACGCGAGCGAGAGCCCGACTGCCATCGGATGTCCGCCGAAGTGCGTGAGCAAATCGGAACACTCCGCGACCGCATCGCAAAGCGCGAAGCCCTCTACGCTTCTGCCCGAGGCCTTTGCGTTATCTCCGTCGCGCGATATTATTATCGCGGGCTTGCCGTAGGCTTCCTTGACTCGCGACGCGACTATTCCGATCACGCCTTGGTGCCAGTTCTCGCCGTCGATAACGATGATCTTGTCGAGCACGAGCGAGGGGTTTTGCTGTATCTCGATGTCGATTTTCTGCAAGATCTCGGTTTCTATCTGCCGTCTTTCGGCGTTGTCGTCGCCCCTAGCCTGAGCAATCTGTTGTGCTTCTTCGTAGTCCTCGGTAAGCAGCAGCTCAACGGATTTACCCGACAGTCCGAGCCTTCCGACCGCGTTGATCCTCGGCACAAGCGTAAACGACACCTTGCCCGCGGTGAGCGGCTTTCCGGTCAAGCCGGAATTTTCGATAAGCGCCGCGATTCCCGGGCGGTCAGAGTTGATTATACTTTGGAGACCGCGCTTTACAAACACGCGGTTCTCGCCTTTGAGCTCCACGATATCGCCGATCGTGCCGATGCTGAGCAGGTCGGCGTAGTTATCGAGCAGCATATCTACGTCGCAAAATTCACCCTCGAGCGCCATTATGAGCTTGAACGCTACGCCTACGCCCGACAATTGCTTGAACTTGCTCGGGCAGTCCGGGCGGTGAAGGTCAACTACCGCGCAGGCGTCAGGAAGCTCGTCGATAGGCATATGGTGGTCAGTGACGACCGTGTCTATGCCGAGCGCCTTTGCGTGAGCTATCTCCTTGTTTGCGGCTATACCGTTGTCGACCGTGATGATTAGCTCAACGCCCTTTTCGGCAAGGGTATCGACCGCGCCGATGTTCATTCCGTAGCCCTCGGACTCACGCGAGGGTATGTAGTAGATGACGTTCGCGCCGACGGTTTCAAGGTATGAGTAAAGCAGAGCGGTCGAGGTGACGCCGTCGGCGTCATAGTCGCCGTAAACGCAGATCATTTCGCCGCTTTCTATCGCCCTCTGCACCCTGTCGGCAGCCTTGTCCATATCCTTTATCTCAAAGGGAGAAGCGATCTCGCTCTCGTTGTTGAGGAAATCCTCTATCTCCTCACGGGTTTTTATTCCTCTGGTCTGGAGCAACATAGCGATTATTGCCGGCAGACCGTATTCATTTTGTATAGCGTTAGCTTCCTGTCGATCTAACTCGGCAATATTCCAAAGCTTCATTATGTCGCGTCCTTTCTGTGGATTTTAGTTCTATATTAGAATTCTTTAATAGAATTTTATTAGCGATTTTGGAGCATATCTTCCGCGTGTTTTTCGATCGTTTCCTAAGTTGAAATTATTACATGCTTTAACTCTCGAAGGAAGTGTTTTTCAGCATATCCTCAGCGTGAGTCAGCGCCGCCTGAGTTATGTTGACTCCGCCGATTATTCTGGCGAGCTCGTTGACTCTGCCGACGTGGTCGAGCAAGGTAACGTCCGTAAATGTTCTGTCGTTTTCAAACTGTTTTTTTATCAGGTAGTGCGAATCCGCCAAAGCCGCGATCTGCGCCTGGTGGGTAACGCAGAGGACCTGGCGCGAGGATGATACCTCCAACAGCTTTAAACCGACCTTTTCCGCCGCCGAGCCGGATATACCGGTGTCTACCTCGTCAAAAATCAGGGTGTCGACGGTGTCGGTCGAGGCAAGTACGGTTTTTATTGCGAGCATCATTCGCGAAAGCTCGCCGCCCGAGGCTATCTTGGCTACGGGGCGGGGCTTTTCTCCAGGGTTTGCGGAGATCAGCAGCTCCATTTTGTCTATACCCTTTGCCGAGAGCTCAA
>JBGULZ010000081.1:0-4134 GCA_045116595.1 Ruminococcus sp.
CCAATAACCGGTGGGCAGGTCGGTGAACTCAGCCTTTTTGTCAGCGGTGCCGGTCGTGGTAGCAGAAGCAAGCGCTGCGTCCTTCCAGGTGTCGATCCTTGCAGACAGTGCTGCAGCGATAGCTGCGCCGTCAGTGAGATCTTCGGAATTGTTTACAAACCACTGGGTTCCGTCAGCAGACTGTGTGAATTTGAAGCCGACAGCCTTGAGAGCGGTGCCGAGCGCACCCTGATAGGCTGCGTCTGTCAGATAGTAGGAGAATGCGGGAGGATTGACGCTTGTGTTGCTTGTGTACTCGAGGATCTTGTATGCATTGTAGGTTTCGTTTTCATATGCACCGTCAACCTCGATCGTCGCTGCGAATGCAGTGAAGTTCATTGCTACTGTCAGCATCAGTGCTACGAGTGCCAGAGCTAAGATCTTCTTGCCAGTTTTCATAGTTTCTTTTCCTTTCTTTTTTTAAATTTTTTAAAATTTTAGATAAGGGGAGCTTATTATGCGAGGCTTAATCACTTCGTCCCCCTTTCCCTGCTGCGCCTCAGTCTAATAAATATCATACAAACAGCTGCTAAAATCAACAAAACGACTCCGATCGTGGTTACGATTGCTTCATGACCACCGGCATTTGGTAGAATAGCCGTAACAGCATTATTTTGTATTGTTCCACAGCTGCCGACTGACGTTGCACCGCGGGCGGGCTGTGATTCACCGTTTTTGATATACTTTGGAGGCATAAAACCGTCTACAGTGGCTTCTGAAATAGAATATTTCCACTGGATCGGCTCGTCTCCGGAAGTATAATACTCATCCAGCTCTTTGATTTGGTAGGTATAGATGTTCGGCTGTGATTCAAGCTGAACAAGCGTACCGGAAATTTGTGAACCGGATATTTGCGACAGATCGATGCTGCCTGTCATAACAGGCGTTACGTCGAACGTTACCGATTCGGTCACCTCTTGACCGTCGCCGTTTGTGCAGGTCCTTTGCAGCGTGACGGTGATTTTTTCAACGTCGTCAGGCCACTCCTGCTCTGCGCCGGCAAACAGCCACTGCTTGTTGAACTCAAACTCAGTGATGTTCGGCTCGTTTGCAATGGTGATGCCGATGCCGGTGCTGTCAATCACCGACGGCGTTTCGCCCTCTCTGAGATCCCTCAGCGTTCCGTTTTCGTTAACCTTTTCTTCAAAGGTCAATTGTCCTTCTGCGGAAACGTTGACGACGAATACGCGTTTGGCGTTGAGCAAATAATTCTTAGGCGCCTGAATCTCTTTCAGATAATACTGCACGGTTCCTTGCGCCGGAACAGGAATATCCGGGAAATAAATGTATCCGGCTGCGGTCTGCTGACCGTGGCGATAATCATATCCGCTGATGTGTTCCGTACACTGGGCGTTTGAGAACAGCTCAAAGCGCACATCGGTGAGCCTTTTGGTGGGCTCTGTCGAAGATGTTTTGTACACGCGGAAGCTTGTTTTATAGTTCGGGATCAGGAGCATTGCCGTTTCGGGTACGAAGGAACGAATGTAGTCCTCCACTCCCTCCACATTATGATAGGAAGAGTACATGGTCGTGTAGAACATGAAATACCGGTTCTTTATCTGTGTGGCGGAATATCCGGGCGGCGGCGTTGTTTCCTGAAGCTTATAGACCTCATTGAAGAGGATCGAATGGGACTCGCCGTGGTTGTCACGATAGGTTCCGAAGGTAGCCGTTCCGTCGGCAGCCGTCGTTTTTTCATTGTCAAACTGCGTCCAGCAACTGTCAGACAGTCCGTTCAGATAATTGTCGATATCCTCCTGCGTTGTGTCGGGCTGGTTTGCCAGCTGTTTTAGCTCGTCGCGGTATTGCTCGCGCAGATGCAGCAGCTTGAATTTTGCGTTTCCGAGCGCCTGCGCCGTATTGTTACCGTCGTACTTATAAATATTGACACGGAGGTTTGTTACCTCTACCTCGGCTCTCTTGACATAAACGTCGCCTTCGGTGATATGCGGCACGTTGGAGCCTTCGGGAATACGCGCTTCGTTTTCATAATGGACACGTCCGTCGTAATCGGTGATAAAGGCGTCGTAACGAACCGCATACTGATGCGACCAGTTGTCATTGCCCTTGTCCATGGCGATCACAAGGTTGTGATCCGTGTACATGCTCGTGTAATGCTCGCCGCCGTTGTTATCGCCCGAGCGGATCAGCGTTTCGGTTCCGTCGTTGTTGATCCTGTAAATCTTCAGGCTCTGTACGTCGAACTCGAGATTGTCGCTGAGCTTATCGGTGATGGTAAAGTTTTGAAGCCTTCTGAGTTCCTCCGTCATTCTGACGTCCAACTGGAAGGACACCGTGTAGTCATTTGCCGCCGACGGCTTTTCGGTGATCGTCTTTCTGAGGTCGTTGATCTTGACGGCATAATCCTGATAGGCTCTTCCGGTCGGCGAATCATTCGGACCGCCGTAGGTCACAATGGTGTTTCGAAGCACATCCGCATTCGAAAGATCCTCTTCATCGACCTCGACCGTGTAGACAAAGTAGTAGGAGCTCTTTGTCATTTTGTCGAACTGCGTATGCGTTGCATCTGACCAGTTGATGGAAGCGCCGGGTGCAAAGTCAAACGTGTTGTGAAGCACCTGGAACCATCCTGTGCCGTCGTCTCGTCCGGTTCTGGCATACTGATAAATGGCGTTGAGTAGAATGGGCTGATTATAAACTCTGAACATGAAGCCGTTCTCGTCCAGCCTCTCTCGGGTGATACCGCCCCAGTACGCGCCGCTATCGAGCGGATCTTTGACTTCGATAAAGCCCTTGGACGGGTCGGTCAGATCCGCAAGGCTGCTTGCCTTTGTCATGCTCCAGCCGGTCGGGTCATTGGGATCGTAGGTTACCGGCACCTTGTATATGGTGACGCCGTCCTTTGTGTTGGGATCTCCGGTGACCATCCTGGCGGAGCCTTCGGGCAAGCCGCTGAGGAAGTCCTCGTAGCTCTCGCGATAAACGATATTATTCAAGGTATATTTTACGCTGCGGTTGTCCACAAGCGCCATATAGGTGATCAGCACTTTTCCGTCTTCGCGGGTCTCGACCTTTGCAATCCTCTTGTCAACTCGCGTCGTCAAGTCCGCGGGCGCCATATAGTAAGCGTCACGTGCGGTCAAATAGAACTCATTGCCCGCAGGCGATACGCCCCAAATGAGCGTACGGTTTATATTGGTTTCTTCCTTGTCGGTGCTCGGCGGCGTATTGGTCGTGTAATTAAACCTGACCGTATATTCTCCTCTGGGGAAGAAGTACTCAATACCGCTCATCTGCTCGCCTGTAGCATCAATATAGGTGTTTCCATCCGTTATGGCATTGGGATAGATCATCCAGCCGCCGCCCATCGGCTTTCCGTCGGGTCCGACTACGGCGTCGGCATAAAAGCCCAGCTTGCCGGTTCCGCAAAAGACCTCGTTGGCTGTCTTGTTGCCGGTCACTTCGACCTGGATACCGGTGAACGCTTCAAAGTCCGCTACCGAATCAAATTCATAATAACGCTGACAGGCTGTGATGCTAACGCCGGCGGAGTTTCGTCCCGTAAGAGAATCGTCCACCAAAATCAGATTTCCGCCGGGACTTTGGCCCTTGACAATCGAATTCATGAAGTCCATTGTGTCCCTTAGGTAATCATAAGCCGGGTTTAAAAATGTGTTGGGAAGCTGATCCGCAATCCACATCTGGGTATCGCCTGTTAACATTACCGGCATTTCGATTGTCCAGTTTGCGGTATGGTTGGCGTTATCGTACTCCTCCAAGCGCTTGACCAGCGAGACATTCGTCTCATACTCGCCGTCGATTCCCGGCATTGTTTGGTCGGAGAAGTTGGACGCTGCCTGGTTGATAGCGTCAGCACTCAGCCAATCTCTGTTGAAGGTCGTCCAGTAATGCAGCTCATAGCCGTAGTTGGCGTCATTGTACTTCGCAGTAAACCAACGGAAGTTTCCGTTGTCGTCATAGTATATAACGGTCGGATTGCCGGTTGTGAGCGCCGTGGCGTCGTTGACCCATTGCCAGGTAAGATACACAGGCGGCTCCTGTTTTTCGCCGTTCCTGAAAATGTAGACGTACGGACGTTCATCACCGGAATTGTCAATGATATACTGCAATTCA
>JBGULZ010000082.1:0-2679 GCA_045116595.1 Ruminococcus sp.
TGACAGCAGGGTCACCTCTATCGGCAGGACCTTAAGAAAATACCGCCTTGACGAGCTGCCCCAGATATTTAACGTTATCTCGGGCGATATGTCTTTTGTCGGCACACGGCCGGAGGTCAAAAAGTACGTTGACCTTTACAAGGACGAGTATTACGCGACGCTGCTTTTGCCCGCGGGGATAACGTCGCTTACTTCAATTATGTATAAGGATGAAGAAAAGCTGCTTGCGTCCTCGGACGACGCCGATGATGTGTATATCAACACCATCCTTCCCGAAAAGATGAAATACAACCTGCAATATACCAAGGATTTTGGCTTTTGGTATGATATAAAGATAATGTTTAAGACCGTAAAAGAGGTTATTTCGTAAGGAGTTTACCGATGACAGCCGTAAAAGAGTTTTTTAAGAATACTTCTCTTTTCAGAATGATTTATATTATCGACCTGTTATTCTGTATGGTTTCGTTTGTGCAGCTGCTCGGTTATGTTTTGCTTCCGTTCCTGTTTTTCTGGGGACTGTGGCTCGTTTACTACAACCAGCGCCGCTACAACACCTTTTTCAAAATGAGGTTCGGTATTTGGATCGGCGCGTTTATGGCGTTTTCGCTTTTGGCGGTGTTTTTCAACATCACACCGACCGTGTTTTTAAGCGTGCTTGCCTTGTTACATATGTTCATCTGCTTCTTTATATTTTACGGAATGCACACCGAGCCCGATTTTAATTTCAAGCAAGAGCTGTACACCCTGGCGTATTTTATAGCGATAACCACGACCATCCTTAACACCCTCGGCTTTATTTGCCTGATGTTCGGCGTGCACTTTGAGTGGAGCTATGAGGATCTTTACTGGATACGGTTCCCGCTTTATGAAAACCGATTCACCGGAGTTTTCTTCAATCCCAATATGCTCGGCTTTGTGTCGGCAGTCGGCATCGTCTGCTGCCATATTCTGCACAAGGATACCTTTGTCCACGACCTCGGCAAGCCGAAGTTCAACAGGGTCTTCCTCGCGGCGTGCGGTACAACAAATGTATTCTCGCTGATTTTATGCGATTCCAACGCGGCATTCGTGCTCGCGCTCGGTTATGTGCTCATCTATGTCATATATATGTTCTTCGACGTCAAGCGGAAGTTTTCTCCCGGCAAGATGATTTTGAGGATAGTGACCCTTATTGTTATCTGCGCGGTCATAAGCGGAGCTTCAATGGCGTTCAGGACAGTTTTCAAGGCGGGTTTTGCCGTTGTAAACGCCAAGACCAACGCGCTTGTTGACGTTATCTTCCACGATGAAGAGATCATCAACGAAATACAGCAGGAAGAAGCGGCAGAAGAAAACGGAGAAGCGTCCTTCGAGCACGAGAATACAAATATCGACAGCGGAAGATTCAGAATGTGGGATGAAGGTATCGGGCTGTTCAAGCTCTCTCCGGTTATCGGTATATCCTACGGCAACATAGTTTATTACAGCGGCGAGTACCTCACCGGAGAGCTCGAATTCGACTACAATCACTATGACCTGCACAACGGATTTTTGACTATCTTAGTATCGACCGGCGTAATAGGCGCGCTGTTGTTCTGCATTTTCGGGTTCAGGGTGGCAAAGCACTCTGTCCAGCACCTGTTTTTGCGGGAGACCTCATACCGGTATGATGTTTTTCCGTGCCTGTTCGCGTTCTTGTGCGCGTATCTTGTATACGCCTTCTTTGAAAAAGCGCTGCTCTACGACATTTCGTTTTTGGTAATGTGGTTCTGGCTGTTTATGGGTTACCTGAGCTGCTTTATAGTCAGGCACGAGCCGACGCTGCAAGACCGTTATCTTTTCGGCAAAAAAAGATTTACAAGGGCAATGCTTTAATACTGATCTCAAATAAATTATTTAGACACTTTTTTATCTGAGATAAGCATAAGCCTTGTATAATTTGTAAATATGTAGTATAATAACCATAGGTATACGCGATTATATCTATGGTTATTTTTTTGGATGGATCATTATGAGGCTTTTCTTAAAACGCGATGTGTCTTTGGGAGAGTCCGCCTTTGTTGTTTGCGATGAATCCGGCGAAAGCAAATACCTTGTCAAAGTCGGAAAAACAAAGGTCGGCGGCAAATATAATATTCTTATCACCGACGCTGACGGGAATACCGCGGCGAAGATCCGCGAGCTTCCGGTCGTCGGCACAAAAACCTTTGTTTTCACGGTGAACAAAAAGCATATCACCCTTGTCGTTTTGCCCACCGCGAACGGTCTGAGCTGTAATTTTTACGGCAACAACTGGCTAATAAGCGGCGAGCTCGCTTCAAAAAACTTTACTATCATAGATGTTGACAAAAGCGTGATCCTGCGCCATATCAAGCATACGGACTTTTGCGAGCTCATCATCGAGCGCGAAAGCGCCGAGCTTTACTGTATCGCGGCGTCGGTTTGCGCAAACCTAATAAACACAGTAGATAAATTCGCCGTTCAGGCGGTCTGATATTCAGGAGGGATCTATATGGATAAGCTCTTACAGCTTTTAAGCACAAATTCACAATTTTCTACCGCCGAGATTTCGGCGATGCTCGGCGAGCCCGAGGACTACATCAAGGCTCAGATCAAGGAGTACGAAAGCCAAGGCATCATCAAGGGCTACCAGGCGGTCGTTAACTGGGAAGATGTAGAGAACAGCTATGTTGAGGCGCT
>JBGULZ010000083.1:0-28204 GCA_045116595.1 Ruminococcus sp.
ACAAAGACGGCAACGTTGATATTCTCGACGCTTCTGCTATCCAGAGGATCGCAGCTCAATAAGCCGCTTTTCCATAAAGCTAATATATGAATCATAAATAATATAAGCCCGGACAATCGATTTTGTCCGGGCTTTTCCTATACGTTGGTTTTAAATTAACAACGGCGGGTCTTTGCATTGACCCGCCGTCGTAGTTTGTTTTACTGTTTATTCTTCGTTGGTTTCTACTTTTTTAATAGCGCTGCTTACGTCCTTTGCCAACTCAATTTTCTGGAAATCCGGATTTTCGGGAAGATACATATCAAAGTCCTGCGTTGAGTCAAACTCGGCTTGTGCCGAAGTAAAAGACAGCTCCAAAATGTGACCGCCCTTTGTTTTGTCGTCGGAGATAAAGTGGAAGTGCCATCCGGGGGTGTTGAGACCGCCCATATAATCGGGGCAATACAGCGCGACTACCGTTCCGGCTATCTTTTCGTAATTGAACTCTCTCTGGTCGGTCGCGAGCGCTTTGTCGAGCGTCTTGTACGGCTTTTCCTGCTTGAGCTCGCTGCGGACATTCATCTTATCAAATGTGCCTTTGATCTTGACCATATAAAACAGGTTCTTTCCGTTTTTGTTGACCGTATTCGTGAGCGACTCCTTCAGGGTGTTGATATCCTTGGTCTGAGACAATGTTTCGGAAATATCGTTGTCAAAAAACGTGACATTTGAAAACGGAACGGTTTCGTTATCATCCGCAACCTGTACGCTGCCGTCGCCGAGAGCCTGGTATACCGTGCCGTCAAGCACTATCATCTCTCCGTTTACGCCTTCAAAGGTGCCGATGCCCGTGTCGCCGTGCTCCTTTAACTCGCTGACCTTTATGATGCCGTCATAGTAGCCTTGCGTGAGCGACTGCAGCAGTGCGACCTGATAAACCGTTTCTTTGGGTCCTTCTGCCTTCTGCGAATTCTGCTGCTGTTCAGTCGCCTGCTGCGGTGACTCCTGCTTTGAGGACTCCTGCGGTGATGAGCAGGCTGTAAGAGGTATCATCATTGCCGCTGCCAAGATAAAAGCCATAATTTTCTTCATACAAAAGTTCCTTCTTTCTTTTTATTTTGATCTCAGCGGCGGGCTGTGACTGCCGCCGGGATGAATTACTGATTTCCGGATGTTTCAATTATGAACCTTTATCCTATTATACACAAAATATATATGCAAAAACAAGACGTTTTGTAAAAAAGTATTACAATTTTGGATAAACTATTGGAAAAAACGAGATAAAATAGTAAGATAGATTTAATAGCATTATGATATGAGGTGTTGCAATGAAACTAAAAAACCGGATCCTGCCGTTTTTTCAGGCGATACCTAAGCTGCTGACATTTCAGATAGTATCCGGTCTTGTGCTGACTCCGCTGACATGGGTCATATCATCCTTGTGCGGTATGCTGATGGGTCTGAGCGGTAAAGCCGCTTTCACCAGCGGCGATTTTGGATTTTTATTCACCAACTGGCAGGGCTATGTTATTATGGTGTTGGTAGTGCTGATGGCGATATCTTATGTCGCGGTCGAGGTGAACGCGCTGGTCATCTACTGCGGAAAGCTCCTAAACGGAGAGAAGGCGTCTGTGTGGAAGTGCATAAAAGACGGCTGCTTGGCGATGAAAAAGTACCTTAACCCGCGCGGACTGATAATCATTTTCTACGCGGTTGTACTCTCGCCGATAGTCGGACTCGGTTTTTCGGTAACACTGACGTCGTCGTTCTATATCCCGCACTTTATTATGTCGGTCATCAACAGCACTCCGCTGTATTTTACGGCATACATCATATTTATGATCTTTCTTACGGTCATCGAGATAATCTATTGCTTTATCCTGCACGGAACGCTGCTCGATAATATGAAAATGAAAGAAGCGAGCGCCAACTCACGCAGGATGGTAAAGCGCAACCTAAAAAACTATATTTTTGAGATGATCTGCTATTTTGTGCTCTTAACGCTGATAACCGCGCTGCTGACGTTGGTCGCGGCGATCCCCTTGATCATAACCCAATTCATCCCGATGGGTGAAACATCGGAGAAATTCTTCGGTATCTTTTTCACCCTTATCCCTTCCGGCGTTCTACTGTTAATGGCGACGTTGTCTGTATCGTTCTTCATACTAAAGCTCACGATGCTTTATAAAAAGTACAGCACCGACGGAGAATGGACATATCAAAAGCGGGAAAAAAAGCATCATCCGTTTATGATAACCGCCGCTGTGTTAGCGCTTGTCGGCTGCATAGGGATGTCGTTCATCGGAGCTTACTATTTTGACGAGATATTCCATACCGAGATCACAACCGAAGTATTCGCGCACCGCGCGGGCGGCAGTGAAGCTCCCGAAAACACCGTCAAGGGTATCGAGGTCGCCTATTCGCTCGGCGCGAAAGGCTTTGAGATCGACATCCAGCGCACCTCTGACGGATACTATGTAGTTAACCATGACGCGGATTTCGCGCGCGTCGCCGGCGTAAGCAAAAAGCCTAACGAAATGACGCTGAGCGAGGTCAAAAAGCTGCGCGTGGACGGCGAGCCCGTACCGACGCTCGAAGAAATGCTCGACGCTTCCCGCGGAAAGGGCATCCTTCTTGTTGAGCTAAAGGGCGAGACCGCCGACGATCAAATGGCGGACGACGCTGTAAAGATCATCAAGGAAAAGGGTATGTCCGATCAGGCGGTGCTGATCTCGCTTAAATACGATGTACTTGAATATATAGAGCAAAAATATCCCGAAATGCTGACCGGATATCTCGCGTTTATCTCCTTTGGCAGGATAGAGAACACACCGTTTGATTATCTGGCTTTAGAGGAAGAGATATCGACCGACGATAATATCGACGTTATCCACGAAAAAGGCAAAAAGGTCTTGGTATGGACGGTCAACGAAGAGGACGATATCGAACAGTTTATGAACGGAGACGCCGACGCTATAATTACCGATTCCGTTAAGTTATCCGGAGAGATAAAAGAAGAACTTATAAATCGCACGCCGATAGAGGTGATCCTCCAAGAGTTTATTATCTCTTAGGCGCGGCAGGAGGTTTTAGATATATGGCAAAAACAGAATCAGAAAAAACCGGCGCTAACCCTCCGGGCAACGCGATAAAGGACAAAAAATCTCTCATAACTTCCAAGAGGGTAGAAACTATCGTCGCGGTCCTGCTCGGCGTCACCACTTTGCTGTCGGCGTGGGCGTCGTGGATCGGTCATCTGCACGGCGGTCTTCAGTCTATCAACTTTACACAGAGCAACAACGAGTCGGCTCATGGAACCACGGCGTCTAACGTCGGTATGCAGGCGTACCTTGCCGATTATATGACTTGGAACACATTAAGAGATTATAATTATGAGCTCGAAGTCGCAAATGCGGACGGCGATAAGGAAAAGGCAGCCCTCATCCAAGAAAAGATCGCAAAATTCAAGAAGCAGAATATCGACGGCGGTATTCTTGCCGAAGGCATAAAATGGATGGAGAAAAACAACGAAGACGATCCGTTTAAAATGCCGGGTATGGCAGAAAAATATTTGGAAGAGGGAAGCAAAGAGTTTAATAAGTCGCAGGAGCTGCTCGAAGAAGGAAAGCGCGACAACACAAAGGGCGACTCCTATATGCTTGTGACCGTCATATACTCGCTGACGCTTTTCCTGCTCGGTATCGTCAACACATTCAAAAATATGTCGAACCGGATAGTGGTGTTGGCGATCGCCATTGCGTTTCTGGTGTTTGCGGTCGTTTATATGTGTACGATACCATTGCCTACGGGCTTTGAAAAAATGAATTTCTTTGATTTCAACAAATAATCAAAACGGCGCGACGATAATTCAGAACTTAAATAAAGGAGGATACTAAAATGAAATCAAATAAAATATATCAGGTTTCAACGTTACAGGCTTTGGCGCTTGGATATTCAAGACCGGTCGTCACCGTGCAGGAGCTGCTCGAGCACGGAGATACAGGGCTCGGTACCTTTGAAAACGTAGACGGCGAGATGATCATTCTGGATGGCGTATGCTATCAGGCTAAACCGGACGGCAGCACGATACGCACAGAGGAATCCGCAGGCGTGCCTTTTGCGGTATCAGCCTTTGTAAAGGACGGCAGAGCTATCAAAATGGGCGAGATGAAGGATATCGAAGCCATAAAGCTGGAGCTTACCTTGCGGATAGAAGAAGATTTCGGTCTTAACAGCATCCACATCGCGCGGATAGACGGATGGTTCAACTCTATCCACGCCCGCGCGGGAGCTCCGTACCGCTCTCACCATGTTTCTTTGAAGGACATCCTTTCAAAAACGCAGAAGGACTTTAGCTTTGAGGGATTGTACGGAACGCTGGTGTGCGTGTATTATCCCGATTATATGGACGGCATAAACGCCTCTGGATGGCATATGCACTTCCTCTCGCAGGACAGAACGCTCGGAGGACACGTTTTTGAGGTGTCTATGAGCTCCGGAGAATGTCTGGTGCAGAAGATGGACAGGATCGAAATCCAGCTCCCGAGGGAAGCGGCGTTTGATACATACTCTCTTAAAGAAGCGTCACAGGACGAGATAGAGGAAGTAGAACAGGGAAACGGCTGATTATATACGGCTCTCTGCTTAACGGCAGGGGGCTGTTTTTTGCCGGAAAACGCACAAAAACAGCGCTAAAAAATTTTTGGCTATAGCAATATATTTCTTTTATTATTTAAGTATTTTTTAATGTTACGGGTGTAATATACGATCAAACCAAGACAGGAGGTAATCATAATGAAATTCAAAATCAGCAAAGCTTATATTATTTTGATCTCTGTTCTCACGTTGATCGCGATAGTGTTGTCCGTCAGCGGGTGCGCCAACGGGCAAACTTCGTCAGATATATCGGGCGCAACGGTCAGCGAGTCAGCCTCTTCGGAAGCGACGACCGCACTTGCTTCCGGAGCGTCAAAAACACATCTTGCGGAAAACGACATCACCGTTAATGAAACGCTGAACAACGCCGAGAACGGCGGTCACGCGATCACAGCCGACGGCGAGAGCGCAGCTTACAGCAACGTGCTCGTCACAAAATCAGGGGATTCCGAGGGCGACGAGGCGGACTTCTACGGCGACAACTCGGCGGTATTCGCGACAAACAAGGGAACGCTGGATCTCAAAAATATCGTCGTTAAAACCGACGGAACTCACGCCAACGCCGTTTTCAGCTACGGCGAGGGCACGACCGTTAATATCGCGGATTCCTACATCAACACCACAGGCAACTGCTCGGGCGGCTTGATGACGACGGGCGGCGGTACGATGAACGCGAGCAACCTCACCATCGATACCTCGGGAAATTCTTCCGCGGCTATCCGTTCTGACCGCGGCGGCGGAACAGTAAACGTTAACGGCGGATATTACTCAACAAGCGGCAAGGGCTCGCCGGTGATCTACTCCACTGCCGATATCACCGTCAGCGACGCGGAAATGGTCTCGACGGCTTCTCAGGGCGTTGTGGTAGAGGGCAAAAACTCTGTCACTCTCAATAACGTCGACCTTACCGCCGACAACAACACAAAGAACAGCGACAAATCGAGCTACTATCAAGCGGTTATGATTTATCAGTCGATGTCGGGCGATGCCGCGCAGGGGCTCTCATCCTTCGCGATGAACGGCGGCAGTCTTGTCAATAAAAACGGCGACGTTTTCTTCGTCAATAATACGGCTACCCAAATCAGCCTGAATAACGCCTCTATCACCAATGAGGGCGACGGCGTGTTCCTCAGAGCAGCTGCAGCGGGCTGGGGCAAGGAAGGTTCAAACGGCGGTCAGGTAACGCTCAACGCAGCAAACCAGACTATCAACGGCGATATGATAGTCGACAGCGTATCCTCTTTGAATCTTTATCTTAAGAGCAGCTCAAGCTTTACGGGCGCGGTCAATTCGGACGGCGCACAGGGAGATGTATATGTCGAGATCGAAAAGGGCTCAAAATGGACCCTGACGGCAGACTCATATGTTTCATCACTGACCTGCGAGGCGGATTCAATAGACCTCAACGGACACAAGCTCTATGTTAACGGCAAAGAATACACCGCGGGCTCGGCTTCAAAGGGCACGGCAATAGAAATCAAAACAACGTCAAGCGACAGCGGAAAATCAGGCGGACAAGAGCCTCCTCAGGGCGAAGCTCCTCCGGACGGCGGCAAGCCCGACGGCGAACCTCCGGCAAAACCGGATTGATAATTTTAATTTTTTATATACAGGAGCGCTTGCTTTAGGGCTTGCGCTCCGTGATTTTTTAAATATTTTTATAAAAACACGGTTTTTGTAATAGTCTTGTTATGGTTTGTATGGTATAATGTAGCCACAATAGAGGGATATGACCCAAACGAAAGGAGAAATCACAAATGAGCTATATTTTGACAACGACCGGTCTCACCAAAAAATACGGTGAAAAGCTCGCCGCGGACAGAATCAATATCCATATCAAGGAAGGCGAGATATACGGACTCATCGGAAGAAACGGAGCCGGTAAAACTACGATAATGAGAATGATCAGCGGACTTTCGGCTCCCACAAGCGGAAGCTATGAGTTCCACAGCAACGACAGCAGCGGAATAGGCGTGCTGATAGAAAGCCCGGGAATCTATGCGAACCGTTCGGCGTTTGATAACCTGAAAATCAAATGTATCGCTATGGGCTGCTACTCAAAGGAGTATATAAACGACCTGTTAAGGATCGTCGGACTTGAGGATACAGGCAAGAAAAACGCGGGTTCGTTTTCGCTTGGTATGCGCCAGAGGCTCGGCATCGCGCTCGCGCTGACAGGCGATCCAAAGCTTATCGTGCTCGACGAGCCGATCAACGGACTTGACCCGCAGGGTATCGCCGAGGTCAGAGAAACGCTCGAGAAGCTCAGGGACGAAAAGGGTATCACGATAATGATCTCGAGTCACATCCTTGACGAGCTCGGAAAGCTTGCCGATTCCTACGGGATCATCAACAACGGCGAGCTTATAGACGAATTTTCAAACGAAGAGCTGATGAACCGCTGCGGACAGTATGTGACCGTTCGCACGGACGATAACGTCAAGGCGGCGGACATCATCAAGTCAATGGGTATAGATAACGTCGAGATAAACGGCAACACTATCAGAATAGAAGAATGCTTAGACAGGACCGCGGAAATAAACAAAAAACTGGTGACAGCCGGTATTGCGGTAAATGAGCTGCATATCACAAATATTTCGCTCGAGGATTACTACCTCAGCCTGACGGGAGGAAAGAGAAATGACTAAACTTGTAAAAATGGAGTGGTACAAACTCAGAACCACCAAGCTGTTTATTATACTTGCGGCGATCACGTTTGGGCTTAATCTGGCATTCGCGGCAGCTGTACCGCTCATTATGAAGATGATCAGCAGTATAGCAGAACCGGTGGCGCTCACGAATGCGATCGCCAACCCGTTCTACTTTTCTTTGCTTATGATCCCGATGTACATCTCTGCGATTAGCTTCCTCTATGCGGACTTCGCCGGCGGATACATCAAGAACTACGCAGGACAGGTAGGATCAAGAGGCAGGATCGTAGCGTCAAAGTTCATTGTGCTCGGTATCCACAACCTGATTTTCTTCATCCTCGGATCGCTTTCGTCGGCGTTGGGAGCGGCGCTTGCGGGAACGCTTGTTTTCGAAGGCAACGTTTTCGCGGGAATAGGAACGATGCTTCTTAAATGGCTGCTTTCATTGGCGATCTCCTCGATCCTTATGTTCCTCGCGGTCGGCATCAAGAACAAGACCCTGGCGACGATCGTAGGCGTTATCTTCGCGACAGGCGCGCTGAATCTGGCGTATATGGGAATCAGCACCGGTGTTATGAACATCTTTAAGCTCGAAGAATTTGTTTTGGGCAACTACCTCCCCGACGGACTGATCAGTACAGTCAACGTCGATACAAATACACTGGTGCTCAACGCGATTTTAGTAGGATTGATCTTCATAGCCGCTTTTGTAACGCTGACATATTTCACCTTCAAAAAGCGCGATATCAAGTAAGCGCGGCATAGCTGCTTTATTATAGATAGAACCTAATTGACCCCTCCTGTTTGGGAGGGGTTTTTGTTTGGATTTTTATATTGAAAATCACAAAGCGATATAGTAAAATAGTGATACAGATATAAAACGGGATGGGAAAAATATGAAAAACGCAGGTGCTTTGCAGATAGTTATAATAATTGCGATCGTTATCGGGCTGCTGACGGGCGTATATATGATCGCGGGCTGCACGATTTTTAAAGAAAAAACAGACGGTGAACCCGCCACGCTTGAATTTGATTCTTTTGACGGTGGCGGACCTGAATATACTGCAAAAATCGAAGACGGCAGTATCGCGGAAATCAGCAAAGAGAAAAAATATGACAAGCCCGATCACGATGAGATCGACGGCGCGGGCTACAAGGTGATATATACCATCACAGGCAAAAAGCCAGGAAAAACGCGTCTGACGGTAAGCTGTACGATGCGGGGAGACAGAGAAGACGACAGAGTTTATGAGGTAACGGTCGCAAAGAATAACAAGGTCACTGTTGAGCCGGTGGAAGAGCAAACAGAATGACAGAGCCATACGAAAAAATAAACGGCTGCGATGCTTGCAGCCGTTGTTTTCATATTAACCGTAAATTTACCGTATCTTTTTGCCGATGAGCACAAGGTCTTTTGTGTCTGCGCTGCCGTCAAAGTTGTAATCCGCCGCTTTTTGGCAACAGTCGGAAAGGGTGATACTGCCCGCCAGAGCTTTCATAAGCTCATCGGTGTCGGCAGTGTTCAGCGTACCGCTGGAGTTGACGTCGCCGCGTATCGCGATTTTGTATTCTCCGTTTTGGATCAGCGCGGAATACCCGGTTTTCAGCTTTCCCGAGGTTATCTCTTTACCGTCGTGGTCAAAGATTTTCTTTATTTCGGGATATTTTTCTTTGATTTTCGCGACCGTTGTGTTTTCCTCGATCCCGGTGATCATCTTGCCGGAAAAACTCAGCTTTGAATTTTTCGGGCTTTGAGATTCAGCGACCGCGGCTTTCGCGTCTGTTATTTGGCAGTTGAAGTCGTTGTCAAGCACAGCGGCTGTTGTGCCTGCCGCGCACATCAGCCTTGGAGAGCTCACCTCTGCTTCTCCGCCGTTGAAGCGGAGCGTTGTTCCGCTGATATGAAATTTGTTTTGGCTCGTGATCACGGCAAAATCCGATTGCAGATGCTGAACTTTTCCGCCGTTTAGCAAAACAAGCCGGTTATTATCTTGCAGAATATAGCCGACTCCCGCATCGGAAAAGGCGGTATATGTGTCGATTTCGGCGCATTTTGATTTGTTGGCGCCCGAAAGCCTGAAAACCTCTCCCGAATATGCTTTTACGTAGGCGCTGCCTCCGTTGGAAAAAAGACACTCTGCGCCTTTCGGAAAGGTGTACGACCGCAGATATTTTCCGTCGAAATCATAGCTCTTAACATAAGGGAAGGTGTTGCTGGTGTGAATGATAAAAATCTCGTTACCCGACACGGCAAAGGAGTATTTTTGTGCTAAGCTTGTGCCGCTGATAGTGCAGTGGTCGCAGCTCCCGTTGTTCATATTCATACGGACAACGCCATATGAATCGTTGCCTGCTTTATAAAGCGCGTATGCGCAATTTTCATCGTGGCATACCGCGCTTATGTAACCCGAAACCTTGACATAACGGGTTGTCCGGCTCGGGAGTGCTCTTGCGGAATAAAGCGTATAGTTCGAATTGCCGTAAAAATACGCGTTGTTCTTGCCGCTGTAGGCGTAAAGCGAGGTGCAGTTTTTTAAATCGCTCAGCGAATAACTCCCGTCTGCGCGGACATAGCAGACGGAAGATAAAAGCGTTGTTAAAAAAACGAGAAAAACGCAGAGGAATTTTTTAAACACACACCTCAGCTCCTGCAAGACAGTTGTATCGTGGTTAAATTAATATTTATGTTGTGACGTACACGATCGCGGTTTTTCTGAACGCTCCTACGATCCTGACTATTGCGGTATATACAAGGCTGATCGCGTAGCCGTAAACAATAAAGACCGGATTGCCGACAAACATTCCCGCAATAAGCAGAGCTATTGCGAACAGTACTTCGAAAATGCCTGAGAAAAATTTAAACTTCCAGCGCGCGCCGTGACTTTTTGCTTCAAGCGCCCTCAAAACATCTATCGCTCCGTAGAACGCGTAAATAAACAGCAGATAGAACATAACGATTTGACGGCTCATCGGGATTGCCGTCGTCAGCAGTATCGCAGCATCAAAAGCGATGATCGAGCGGTAAAGAACCGATTTTCCGCCGACCATATGCCGCGCCATAGAAATGTAGTAATATAGAAGTCTGAATCCGCGAATAAACATCGACAGGGCTAAGACTATAACAATGAGCGGAAGCATTTCCTCCGGAGAAATAACGATCAAAAACGCGAACAACAGCATTAATATGCCGCTGATAATATCTTTTATCCGCTGAAAATAACTCATTATTGTTCCTCCTTTATAAGCTTGTTGTAGTCCTTCATCGTGCGGAAAAGGCGTCTTTTTGTTTCTATCGAATAGCCCGCGAGCTTGCTGCCCGAGCGGAAGATCTTGTTTGTGATCATACTTTTCTGAGCGAGTGACGCGAGTATAAATTTGCCCAAGAACGTATCGTCTTTATCATCTTCCGCGGCGTCGATGTATTCAGGCTGATATTTTTCCACGTCAAACGGTTCGATCTCTTTGCCCGATAGTCTTTCGCCTAACGCCTTCCAATCATCCGCGGAACTTAGCTGACGCTTGCGCAGGATCGTATCGATCTCGCTTTCCAGATCCTTGATAGCTTCAAAGTCGTACTTTTCAAGCTCAAACTCACTGTATTCTCCGCGCAGGAATTTGAGCGCGTAGATCATCTGGCAAAACGCGTGGCGGTAATCGGACGGATTGTCCTTTACTATCTCCTCGTAATTGCCCCACGCGGGCAGATATTTGTATTTTATAAAGCTGTAGTCGGGCAGATGTCCGGCTCTGCCGTGACCGAGGTTCATAATAGAATTCTCGCTTCCCGCGGCAAGGCTGCAAGTATAGATGCCCTGATCCAAATCATCGGGCATAGAAGCGGTGTGGCGGAAGGTGATCTGCTTTTCGCTGCCGTCGGGCATTATTTCATAAAACACGTTGTAGGGGCCGTTGATCACTTGCGAAGGTGTGCCCGCGAATGTTTTGTGCGCCCAGGTGTCGCATAAAACGTGCATGGCAAGTCCGACCGCCTGCAGGCTCTTGTCCTTTGCCAAATTCACCGTGTCGGCAAGCAGCGCGCCGTTTGTTCCGCATATCAGGCGGTATTTGTTTTTATACCGCTTGGAACAGCGCTGCTTTGGTTCGGCGTAGAGGTCCTTCGGCAAAAAATGGAAAGACGCCCATATCCTTGTTATATCCTGAAGCCCAACGACGTCTGTGGGAGTGTCCATCAGCTCAAGGTTGAGCTGGGTCGTAGCGGAAGAGAAAGGCCCGTCGATTTTTGAGAGCAGTGTTCTGGTGCACATATCGACAAAGCAGTCGGAGTACGCGATATCAAGGCTTTCGTCGTGCGTATATCCCGCGATGATCGCTGCGCAGTATGTTGCGTAATAGTGAAAATCAGAGTTCATATTCAGCCTCCTTTGCCGGTTCGGCTTTCCTTATCTTTTTCAGCCTGATAGAATAAACCATCAGCTCTACAAGAAATACTATTGTGGTTATATCAATAAACGCTGTGATTATCAGGTTGATCGTATCACCGTGATCAAGGAATGCCGCTATTAACTCGATCGCCGCGATGATACTTCTGAAAAAGACGATTATCCCGGCAACAACAAGGAAAAACGAGCTTGTGTTTTTGCCCTTGCCCAACGCCCGTGCCGATAACCCGACATAGAGGTTGAGGATAAAGCTTACGCCTATCAAAGACCAAAAAAAGATTTTAGTAAAAAGGATCATTTCTTCTGTAAGGTTTTCGTGTAGCTCTGCATCTAACAGAATAAACGATACCAGGGACTTTACAAGCGTCCAGATCCCGAAAAAGACAACGCCTGTCCCAAGCGTTATAAGATTGATCGCGGTTTTTCTTGTTTTTGCGTCCATATTATCCACCTACCCATAAAACTATGATTATATCTATAATAATTATATCACAAGCAAAGTTAAGACGCAATGATTTTTATAACAAATGTATCGCGGCGCTGAGGGATATGAGCGTTGACTTCATAATATCCTGCGGTATGTATCCGGATATCAAAACACTCCGCCGCTCTTTTGATTTTAACCGATCCCTAAAAACCCGGTGAACATCCCGTTTTTCAGGGGGAAAGAGCTAATTGCTTGCGTTTTAAATGGACGCGTGATACACTGTGGGTACAGTCAAACAAGCCAATCGCTTTTGACAAAAGAAAAGGGTGAGGAAATGGATAAAAAATTGATAAACAAACAAATTCGTGGTATCTCAAACAGAGGCGCGTTGCTTTTGGTGGTTTTTTGCGCGGCGGTTGTTTTGCTAAGGATTTTCAGGGGCTATATGTATCGCGTCAGCGAATACGGTTCAATGTGGCAAAACCCGAAATTCATCGCGGCAGTTACCATTGTCCTGCAGTTTGCTGTTCTGTATCCGCTTTTGTTTTTGATGTACTACAAATGTCTTAATAAACAGAACGGTTTGCGTTTATCGGGAGCGTTCAAAAAATCACAGCGCTCAAAGGGCTGGTTATTTAAGTGGATCGTTATAACTATCGGAGTTTCTCAGTCCGCGGGAATGATCCTTTCGTTTGTTGCCCGCCTGCTCTTAAAGGATAACGCGGTGTCGTCCGGTCTCAATGATATGGTGATAACGTCAAAAACTGATTATCTCGGAATGATAATATACGGCATCCCTGTTGTGCTGTTAGCGCCGGTATTTGAGGAGCTCCTGTTCAGGGCAACGATCTACCGAAACAACAGACCGATGGGCGCTATGTTTGCCGCCGTTGTAACGGGCTGCGCCTTCGGTATATGGCATATGAATTTCAGCCAGATATTTATGGCTGCTTTTTGCGGCGTTTTTCTTTGTCTGGTATTCGAGAAAACCAAATCGATCAAAACGGTTATGTTCATACATTTTGTGAATAACCTGATATCGTTTGGAATTACGTTCGCAAAATATCAAATCGGAGATATACTAAACGCGGGCGATAAGGAGTTTATGATCCACGCGATGTTCCACAAGCAACCCGTTAGTTCGGTTTTGCTGTTGTTGATGTTAACGGCGCTTGCCGCGGCTTTTATCGCAGGCCCGATAATGCTCATCATTCAAATCGTAAAAAAGAGAAAAAACACCGGTCTGAGCAAAGGGGATTTCCCTTACGGCACATGGAAAAAGACCTTGATTTTCTTTTCCGCTCCGTTGACTATTATCGCAGTCGCGGCAATCATAACATTGACATTTATATAATAAAAAAGCTGTCAACCTTAGTGAAATTCAGGTTGACAGCTTTTGATTTAAATTTGTTAATTTTTGAGCGCCTGCAAGGGTGCGGGGATCCTGCCTCCGCGTTTGATGAACACCTCGGGTGAGCCGTCCCTTACGGGCATTACGGGGCCTGAGCCGAGCAGTCCGCCGAACTCGAGCATTTCTCCCGCTTTTTTGCCGATAGCGGGGATAAGGCGCACGGCGGTAGTTTTAGTGTTGACCATACCGATAGCCGCCTCGTCGGCGATTATGGCGGAGATCGTCTCTGGCGTTATGTCGCCGGGAACTACGATCATATCGAGCCCGACCGAGCAAACCGCCGTCATAGATTCAAGCTTTGTGATGTCGAGCCTGCCGCTCTTTGCCGCGGCGATCATACCCGCGTCCTCGGAAACGGGGATAAACGCTCCGCTCAGTCCGCCTACGTGGCTGGACGCCATAACGCCGCCTTTTTTGACAGCGTCGTTGAGCAGCGCGAGCGCCGCCGTCGTTCCGTGACAGCCGCAGGTCTCAAGACCCATCTCTTCAAGAATGTACGCGACGCTGTCGCCGACAGCGGGGGTGGGAGCGAGCGAAAGATCGACTATGCCGAACGGCACGCAAAGCCTTTTGCTGGCTTCCTTAGCCACAAGCTGACCCATTCTTGTTATCTTGAACGCTGTCCTTTTTACAAGGTCTGCGATTTCGGTGATGTCCTTGCCCTGTCCGTTCTTAGCCAAAGCGGCTCTTACAACTCCCGGGCCCGATACGCCGACGTTGATGACCGTGTCAGCCTCGCCGACCCCGTGGAAGGCTCCCGCCATAAACGGGTTGTCCTCGGGCGCGTTGCAGAACACAACGAGCTTAGCCGCGCCGATGCAGTTTCTGTCTGCGGTGAGTACAGCCGCCTGCTTAACGGTCTTGCCCATCATTTTGACAGCGTCCATATTGATGCCCGCTTTTGTTGAACCGATATTGACCGACGAGCAGACAAAATCTGTCTCGCTCAGCGCCTGAGGAATGCTCTCTATAAGCGCGTAATCTCCGCTTGAAAAGCCCTTTTGAACAAGCGCGGAATAGCCGCCGATAAAGTTGACGCCGAGCTCCTTTGCCGCCTTGTCGAGCGCGTGGGCGAACTTGACCACGTTTTTGCTCTGGCAGGGAGCGGTGACCATACCGATCGGAGTTACCGATATCCTCTTGTGGATTATCGGGATACCGTACTTGTGCTCAATGTCCTCGCCGGTCTTGACCAGGTCCTTGGCGCTGCGGCAGATCTTGTCATAAACCTTAACGCAAGCCTTGTCGATGTCCTCGTCAAGGCAGTCGAGCAGCGAAATACCCATCGTGATGGTTCTAACGTCAAGGTTTTCGTTGTCGATCATATTTATGGTTTCAAGTATATCTTTGGTTTCAAGCATACTTCAAATCTCTCCTATATCTTATGCATACTGTTAAAAATGTCCTCGTGCATAATATGTATCTTGGTGTTTGTTTTGTCGCCTACTTCGTCAAGCTTTTTGCTCAGCTCATCAAAACCGACGGTCGATTTGTCGATCTCAACAAGCATTATCATCGCGAACATATCCTGCAAAACGCTCTGAGTCACCTCAACGATATTCACGCTCGACTGTGCGCATACGTCGGAGACCTTCGCGAGTATTCCGACTGCATCTTTTCCTATAACGGTGATGATAGCTTTCATATTTTCCTCCGTTTTATCGCGTATCCGTAAAATACCGCGTTTTTCCATATTATTATACTATCTTTGCGCAGCAAAGTAAAGAAGTATTTTTATATCGGCTAAAGCCTCCTGTATTTATTGACTTTTTGCTTATTTTGGAGTACAATCTAATATGTATAACTATAAATAAAGAAAAGGAGGTCTGCGTTATGTTTGATTTCAGCGTGATATTCGACGTCGGTGTTGTAGCGCTAAGGATTCTTATGCCTATCTACGCGATTTTCATCGTGTACCAGTGCTATGCCGCGATGCGCCGCCGCAGACGTTCCGAAAAACCGCTTGTTACTCTCGTAAACACCGAAACCTACGAGAAGATACCCGTTGTGTTCTGGGAGAATTCTATCGGACGCGGAAAGGCTAACGACATCACCGTAAACGACCCGACGGTATCGCGTAACCACTGCGTGCTGCTGCGCCGCAACGAGGGATGGTTTGTCCGCGATATGAACTCCACCGCGGGAACATACGTCAACGGCGAGCCCGCCTTTGAACGTACAAGAGTCTTGATCGACGACGTTATCAGCGTGGGCAACGCAAGGTTCCAGCTTCTCAGGGGCGACGAGTACTACGAGGAAGTTCAGTCGAGCCGGTTTTTTAAGAAGGTAAGCAATAAACCCGCTATCAAAGCGTGGAAGCTGATGCTTATGGTAACGCTGTTCCATCTGTTTATGGGCATAGAGGCTATGTTCTGGAACGACGGAACCAATATCTATTCTCCGCTTTTGCTGTTTGGAGCGCTCGCCGCGGTAGAATGGGGCTTCTTCTCTGTTTCGTATTTCGCGCTCAGGCGGGTCAACTTTGAGCTTGAGGCGCTCGCGCTGTTTTTGACGGGAATAGGAGTTATGCTGATGGCGAGGCAGGATGTAAAATCCTCTTACATCCAGCTGATCGCGGCAACGATAGGTATGATCCTTTTCTGCGTGATAATAAAGCTCATAGAGGATCCCGACAAGATGAGCAGGTTCCGCTGGGCAATGATGTTTTTGTCGGCAGGCTTGCTGCTTGTCAGTATACTGTACGGCAAGTTTTTCGGAGCAAAATACGGAGCCGCGAACTGGATCGTTATCGGACCGTTTTCTTTTCAGCCTTCGGAGATCGTAAAGGTGCTGTACATTTTTGTCGGCGCGGCTTCCCTTGACAGGCTCCAAACAAAAAGGAATCTCATTGAGTTCACGGGCTTTTCCGCGGTTTGCGTAGCGCTTCTCGCGCTGATGAGCGACTACGGTACAGCGCTGATAATCTTTGTGACCTTCCTGTTGATCATATTTATGCGCTCGGGACATATACTGGCGGTCATCGTTCCGACAGGCGCTGTTGTCGGCGGAGTATTTTTGCTCCAAGCACTTGCGCCGGTCATCGGATTTAAGGACAAGATAGAATATGTTTTTAACCGCTTCAAGGCTTACCGCCACGTTTGGGAGTACGCTCAAACGACCGGTTATCAGCAGGTACACGTGCTAACATTCATCGCCAGCGGCGGATTGTTCGGCGTCGGCGTCGGCAACGGCTTTCTAAAACAGGTCGCGGCTTCGGAAAGCGACCTTGTGTTCGGAGTAGTCGCCGAGGAAATGGGCGTGATCGTGGCGATCACTCTTGCGCTCGCAGTAGCGCTTCTGGTAATTTACGCGCGCGCGATCGCAACGCGCAGCCGCAGTACCTTCTATTCGATCTCGGCTTGCTGCGCGGCTGGACTGCTGGTAGTTCAGCTTTCGCTCAACGTATTCGGAGCTACCGATATTCTTCCGCTCACGGGCGTAACGTTCCCGTTTGTAAGCTACGGAGGCTCAAGTATTCTGTCCTGTTGGGGACTGATAGCCTTCATCAAAGCGGCGGATGAAAGAACATATTCACTGAAAAGATAACAGTGATAAACTATAACAAAAGAAAGGGGATGGTTTGCTTTGAAAAGAATACTTCGAAGAAGCACACTGATATTTCTTTTTTCACTCGCGTTTATCGGCGGTATAGCGTTTTTTTCAGTAGAGCTGATCCTCAACGCCGGCGATTGGGCAAACCAACCGTATAACGCCCATATCTCGGGCAGCGGCGGTCTTGAGCAGGCGGGAGCTATCTACGACAGATACGGAACACCACTGGCTCAGACGGTCGACGGCGAAAGAGTTTATAACGAAAAGCAAAGCGTCCGCAACGGACTTCTTCATACCGTAGGCGATAACAGCCTGAATATTTCTACCGCGGTGCAGAGCAAATACCGCTCTCAGCTGACGGGTTACAACCTTATCTGGGGTCTAAATATGCCCCAGTCGCTCAGGGCTTCTCACGATATAACGCTGACCGTTGACTCGGCATCCAGCGCCGCGGCTTACGATGTGCTCGCTTCATACGGCAAAAAAGGCGCGTGCGTGGTCTATAACTACAAAACCGGCGAAGTCATCTGCTCTGTCAGCACACCGGGCTACGACCCGCAGGATCCGCCGAAGATAACTCCCGAAAACGAGGCTGAATACGACGGCGTTTATCTTGATAACGTGATTTCTTCATCGTATGTTCCGGGCTCGATCTTCAAGATAGTCACCGCCGCCGCGGCGATAGAAAACATCCCCGACCTCTATGAGCGCACGTGGGAATGCTACGGCAGCGAGGAGATCGGCGGCAACGACATCACCTGCGTCGAAAGTCACGGAACGATCAATTTTCAGCAGGCTATGGCTCATTCCTGCAACATAGTTTTTGCCGAGCTCGCGGTTGAACTCGGTCCCGAAAAAATGACCGCGGCAGCTAATAAGATCGGCATCAACGACACATTTAAATTTGACGATATGGAAACCGCCAAGGGAAACTACGACGTTTCCAAGGCGGATAAAAACCAGCTCGCGTGGTCGGGTGTAGGTCAGTATAACGACGCGGTCAATCCGATGCAGATGGCAATAATCTGCGGCGCGATAGCCAACGGCGGAAAATCGACCACCCCCACATATATAAAAAGCGGCACGGGCGATCTGATGAGGATGATCGGCCTCAACAAGGCAAACAGCAAAGAGCTGTTCAATCCAAGCACCGCTCAAAAGCTCGGCGAGGTAATGCGCTACACGATAACCGATTACTACGGCGACGATCTTTTCGGGAACCTGTCTGTATGCGCAAAGACCGGTACGGGTGAAGTCGGCGAGGACCGCAAGCCGACCGGCTGGATGGTAGGCTACGCTCAGGACCAGGATTGTCCGCTGGCGTTCGCATGTGTTGTAGAGGACGCGGGATTCGGTTTTGAGTACGCGGGACCTGTTGCCCAGGCAGCGATGAAAGCCGCCGCGGAGTCCATCAGGACAAAAGGATAAAACGAAGTTAATTATCAGGGCGACCCTTGTGTTTGTCCGTTCAAATCATAATAAAACTGCTTATATGGTAAATCAGCACAGAAAGGATATAAATTAATTATGGCGATGAATTTCTTAAAAGCAATGTTCGGCAACTACAGCAAGCGCGAGGTAAAGCGCGTTCAGCCTATTGCCGACAAAGTGCTCGCGCTCGAGGAAAAATATGAAAAAATGAGCGAGAGCGAGCTCAAAAACCAGACAACTCTCTTAAAGGAGCGTCTCGCAAACGGAGAGACCCTTGACGATATCCTCCCGGACGCCTTTGCCGCGTGCCGTGAGGCAAGCTGGCGCGTGCTCGGTATGAAGCACTTCCCGGTACAGGTCATCGGCGGAATCGTGCTTCACCAGGGACGTATCGCAGAGATGAAGACCGGTGAAGGTAAAACCCTTGTGGCAACGCTCCCCGCGTATCTCAACGCGCTTACGGGCAACGGCGTCCACATCGTAACCGTCAATGATTACCTTGCCCGCCGTGACTCTGAGTGGATGGGCAAGCTGTACAAATATATGGGGCTTTCCGTCGGTCTTATCACTCACGACCTCGACAATCCCCTCAGAAAAGAAGCCTATGCCGCAGACATCACCTACGGCACAAACAACGAGCTCGGCTTTGACTACCTGCGTGACAATATGGTGGTCTACAAGGAGCAAAAGGTTCAGCGCGGCCACGCCTTCGGTATCGTCGACGAGGTCGACTCTATCCTCATAGACGAGGCGAGGACACCTCTTATCATTTCGGGTCAGGGCGACAAGTCGACCGACCTTTACGAGAAAGCCGACGCGTTCGCAAAGACCCTGAAGATCGAGCGCTTTACCGAGCTCGACGCGAAAGAGGATCTTGAGGAATACTACGCCGAAAACGGCATCGACTACGTTGTTGACGAAAAGCAAAAAACAGCTACATTGACCCAAAACGGTGTTAAAAAGGCTGAGGAATATTTCGGTATTGAAAACCTGACCGACCCCGATAATCTTGAACTCCAGCACCACGTCAACCAGGCGATCAAGGCTAACGGCGTAATGAGGCTCGATGTTGACTACGTTGTTAAGGACGACGAGGTAATAATCGTCGACGAGTTCACAGGCCGTTTGATGTACGGCAGACGCTTTAACGAGGGTCTGCATCAGGCGATAGAGGCAAAAGAGGGCGTAAAGGTACAGAGCGAGAGCAAAACGCTCGCGACCATCACCTTCCAGAACTACTTCCGTCTGTACAGCAAGCTCTCCGGTATGACCGGTACAGGTGAGACCGAGTCCGAGGAGTTCCAGGAGATCTACAAGCTCGACGTTGTTGAGATCCCCACAAACAAGCCTGTTATCCGTCAGGACCTTCCCGACTCCGTATTCAAGACCGAGCGCGGTAAATTCAACGCCGTAATCGACCAGATCGCCGAGGTCCACGAAAAAGGACAGCCGGTTCTGGTAGGCACTATTTCGATAGAAAAATCGGAGCTCCTCTCAAAAATGCTCAAGCGAAGAGGAATAGCTCACAACGTGCTGAACGCTAAGCAGCACGAAAAAGAGGCTGAGATCATTGCTCAGGCAGGTAAGTACGGCGCGGTAACGATCGCAACCAATATGGCAGGTCGTGGTACCGATATCATCCTCGGCGGTAACGCCGAGTATATGGCAAAGGCTTCAATGCGTAAGCAGGGCTATCCCGAGGAGATGATCGAGGAGGCGACCGGTTACGCCGAGACAGATAACGAGGAGATCTTGGAGGCGCGCAAGACCTTCCGGGAGCTCAATGAACAATATAAAGAAGAGATCAAGGACGAGGCTGACCGCGTGCGCGAGGCGGGCGGACTTATGATCATCGGTACAGAGCGCCACGAGTCACGCCGTATCGACAACCAGCTCCGCGGACGTTCCGGACGTCAGGGCGACCCGGGCGTAAGCCGCTTCTTCCTCTCGACCGAGGACGACCTAATGCGTCTGTTTGGCGGCGACAGGATGAAAGCGATGATGGATCGTATGAACGTCGAGGAGGACGCTCCCATCGAGAACAAAATGCTCTCGAGCATTATTGAAAGCTCACAGGAAAAGGTTGAGCTGCGCAACTTCGGAATCCGTAAAGACGTACTCCAGTACGATGACGTTCTCAACCGTCAGCGTGAGATCATCTACGGTCAGCGCGACCAGGTATTGAACGGCGAGGACTTGCACGAAACCATTTTGAAGATGGTTTCGGATTCGATCGACACCTCGATAAAGCACTATCTGCCCGAGGGCCCGCACGAGAACTGGAACTATCCCAGCCTTATCGAATACTACAAGGGCTGGCTCATCACCGATGAAGAAAAATACAAGCTCGACAAGGATGAGCTCGAGGAAATGGATGCCGATGAGATCGGTCAGCACATCATCGACGACGCGCTCGAGGTGTTCAAGGCGAACGAGGAGCTTCTGCCTTCGGATACGATCCGCGAGATGGAGCGCGTATATCTCCTCAAAGCGGTCGACACCCACTGGATGGCGCATATCGACGCTATGGATCAGCTTAAATCCGGTATCCGTCTGCGCTCATACGGCCAGCACGACCCCGTTGTTGAGTACCGTCTTGAAGGCTTCGATATGTTCGACGAGATGATCGAGAATATCCGAGAGGACACAATGAAGATGATGCTCATTATGCCCAAGCGAGTGTATGAGATCCAAAAGCGCCAGGAGGCTATCGAGGAAGCGAGAAAGGCAGCCGAGAAGCAGGCAGCCGCAGCTCATCAGGTAATGCTGAACAGCGGCGAGGAACAGCCCAAGGCAAACCCTGTTCAGGCGGCGCTCAAGCGCGAGCAGGTAGCTAAGCCCACACAGACCTCCGGCGACGGCACAGACACCGCGAATAAAACCGTCCGCAAGGGTAAAAAGATCGGCAGAAACGATCCCTGCCCGTGCGGAAGCGGAAAGAAATATAAAAAGTGTTGCGGACGCGACGCGTAAAATTGAGGCTGACCATTTTTGGTCAGCCTCAGTTAAATTCGCCTGCGGCGAGCTAAATTTGGCTTCGCCAAGTGAAATTCCTGTCGGAGTGAAATTTGCTCCGCAAACTAAAACAGCCTGTTCAAACATTTTTGTCTGAACAGGCTGTTGATTTTTGATTTTCAATTGCAGATCAATATATTCCCTGCACGGTCACTTCGCCGAAGTATACGTTGCAAATAGAACCGTCTGAGAGCATTACCTTTAGCTCGCCGTTTTCGGACACGCCGACCGCCATACCGTTGATCTTCCTTGAACCGCGGGTGAACGTGACGCTTTTGCCGATCGTGGCGCAAAGGTCCTTGTACTCGTTCAGCGCGGTCTGAGACATCCTCAGGTCGTTGCGCAAAAGCTCGCCCTCAAGGCGGTCAAGGAATTTTGCGAGCAGTCTGTTTTTGTCGTAGTGCCTGCCCGTTTCAAGAAGTATCGAGGTCGATTTATACTCGATCTCCTCGGGAAAAACCACTTGATCGATATTGATCCCTATACCGATAACTATGTACTCGACCGCGTCAAATTCCGCCGTCATTTCGGTTAGGATGCCGACAAGCTTTTTGCTGCCGACAACGATATCGTTCGGCCACTTTATCTTGCAGTCAAGCCCCGTGGTCTCGCGCAGCGCCTTGCACATCGCAAGTCCCGCCAAGTGCGTGACAGTAACGATACCGCCGGGAGAAACCTTCGGGCGCAGTAGGATGGAAAACGCGATATTTTCATCGCGCTTGCTCAGCCAGGTCCTGCCGAGCCTGCCCTTGCCCTGCGTCTGTTCTCTCGTGGTGACTACAACGCCCTCGCGGCAGCCGTTATTGCCAAGCTCCTTGAGGTAGTCGTTTGTTGAGCCGACCGAGTCGAGCACGATTATTTCTCTGCCGATAAGCTCGGTGTTAAGGTGGTTTTTGATCGCCTCAACGTTCAAAAAATCGGGGGAAGAAACAAGCTTATAACCCCTGTTGGGCGTAGAGCTTATCTCGTAGCCGTCCTCTTTAAGGGCGTTCACGCCCTTCCAAACAGCCTGGCGCGACACGCCGAGCTGATTCGCGAGCGACTGCCCCGAAACAAAATCATTTGAACTTAATAGAATTGAGAGGATTTTGTTTTTCATAACGACCACCTGACTAAAGGATTTATTACAAATGAATTGATATGTGTATCGGCGCAGCTGTGCGCCGCGTCCGTCATTGACAATACAATAAAATATGCTATACTATTTTTGATGAATAATAACTTGTGAGGTAATCCGTATGCTACAAGATAAAAATATTCTTCTGGGGATCACAGGCAGTATCTCAGCCTATAAAATCGCCAATTTGGCAAGCGCTCTTGTAAAGCTTCACGCCAATGTCGATGTAATTATGACTAAGAACGCCGAGAAGTTTATTAACCCTATAACGTTTGAGACGCTTACCAAAAACCATTGCATTACAGAAATGTTTGACCGCAACGATGTAAGCGAGGTCAAGCACATTGCGCTTGCCGAACGTGCGGACGTTATTATGATAGCGCCCGCTTCTGCCAATATGATTGGCAAAATGGCGCATGGTATCGCGGACGATATGCTGAGCACGACTGTTCTTGCGGCGGGGTGTCCCGTTATGGTAGCTCCCGCGATGAACGTAAATATGTTCAATAACCCTGCCGTGCAGGATAATCTCGCTGTTTTAGAGCGGCGCGGTATTACCGTTATTCCGCCCGAAACCGGTGTTTTAGCGTGCGGCGACGTCGGAGAAGGAAAGCTGCCCTCAGAGCAAACATTACTCGATTACATCCTCAGAGCGACCGCAAAAGAAAAAGATTTAACAGGTAAAAAAGTTTTGGTTACTGCGGGCCCGACGCAGGAAAGCCTTGACCCCGTTAGGTTTATTACAAATCATTCTACGGGCAAAATGGGCTATGCAGTAGCGCGGCAGGCAATGCTGCGCGGAGCCGATGTTACACTCATAAGCGGTCCCGTAAGTATTGCGCGTCCGCCGTTTGTAGAGGTGATCTCCGTAAAAAGTGCGGAGGAAATGTTCCAAGCGGTCGCCGACCGTTTCGCGGAACAGGATTACTGCGTAATGACCGCTGCCGTGGCGGATTACACTCCCGCGGAAACCAAAACCGAGAAGATCAAGAAATCTGATGACGGATCCGATCTGTCGCTTTCGCTGAAGCGCACGCGGGACATTTTGAAATGGCTCGGCGAGCATAAAAAAGACGGACAGCTAATTTGCGGGTTTTCAATGGAAACCGAAAACATACTAGAAAACTCCACGGCAAAGCTGCATAAGAAAAATGCGGATCTGATCGCGGCGAATTCATTAAAGGATGCCGGATCGGGTTTTGGTACAGACACCAATCATTTAGTTCTTATAAATAAAGACGGCGTTACCGATCTGCCGCTGCTTTCCAAAGAGGAAGCGGCGGACAGATTGCTTGACGTGCTGTCAAAAATGTAATACGGTTCGGGTCAATAATGTATGACACACTCCTCCGGTTGCCCCGGAGGAGATTTTTATTTAAATATTATAGCTTGTTTTTTGTTGCCGCATACATCGCCCGGCTGATAGTTGTACCGAAAACGAGGTTGATAATAAATTCAACCAGCGCGTTCAGACCTGCCAGCGCGAAAATGAAAACAAATATATTTTCAGTGGGCTTGTCGGTCAGCGAACCTCTGAAGAAGATCCACATAAGGCCGAGAAAACCGACGGTATTTAGCAGAGTGGTCAGTCCGCAGCAAACGGCGGAGCTTACCAGCCAGGTCGTTCCGCTTTTCTTGGGAAGCGACTTAAACAGCAGTCCGGGGACCCATCCGCAGATAACGCGCGGTACAAAGCACATAAGAAAAGTATAAAACGGATTAACGCCCAGCAGCATTGTCATAAGCGGTCCGCCGCCGCCTGTCAAAGTCATAATAAAGCTGGAAAGTCCGAAAACCGCGCCCAAAATAGCGCCGTAAAGCGGTCCCAACAAAACCGCGCCGATCGCGACGGGAAGACAGTTGAGCGTGATTGTCAGCGGTCCCAACGGGATGCGGACAAAAAACGTCAGCAAGACGATCAACGCCGCTAACAGTGAACAGAATACCGGCTTAAAGTAAGCGGGCAAAGTGTTTTTTTTGATTGTTGTCATAAAATAACCTCCTGCTGTTTCCCTGCCCGTTTATGCAGGTGAAACGCAAATATATTTACAAAAAGGCAAAGCCTTATTGCATACGTTTTTTGCTGTCGTTTTTCTGATATATGTTGTTTAAGCCCTCGAGTATGATGTTTTCATCATAGGTGATCTCGTGGCGGCAGTTGCAGACAATGCTTTCCGCAAGTCCGCCTGTGGCGATGATCTTGCACTCCTTACCTTTTTCCTCGCAGAATTTGTCTATCAGCCCGTCTATCATACACGCGCTGCCGTAAGTCATTGCCGAGCGTATACAGTCAACGGTGTTGGTGCAGATCACGTTTTTGGGAGCGCGCAGATCGACAGACGGCAAAAGCGCACCGTTTTGTGTGAGTGCGTCGAGCGAGATACCGACTCCCGGGGCGATAACGCCGCCGCGGTACGCGAAGTTCTCGTCAACATAGGCGAGCACTGTCGCGGTTCCCATAAAAATCATAACCAGCGGGCCGCCGTACTTTTCAAAAGCGCCCACACAGCCGCAGACTATGTCGCCGCCCAAGGTCTCGGGACGGTCGATCTTAAGATCCATACCCGTTTTCAGTCCGGGGCCGATGATAAAGCTCTTTTTGCCGGTGACTATTTTTATCGCGTCTCTCAGCGGTTGGGTCGCCTTTGGCACGACCGAGCTGATGATAGAGGCGTCTATCACGCCGACATCGATGTTATACACCTGAAAAAACGCGTACAGCACAACGGCAAATTCATCGCTTGTCTTTCTGGTATCGGTCGAAAATCTCATTTTGTGCACGAGCTTATCGCCGTCAAAAATACCCAGCTTTATATTTGTATTGCCAACATCGGCAGTAAGAAGCATAATAAAACCTCCGGAACTGATTTCCATTAATTAAATTATACCACAAATATTAAATGTTTCAAGGCGGATATTATGAATTTTACAACAATTTTCGATATTCATTAAATTATCGCAAAACATTTGTTGAATTTTTATCAATATGGTGTATAATAAAATCAGTGACGTGCGTGTATATTAGCGTTTTTTGTCGTATCAAAGCGCACGGAAAGGATGGTTGTTTATGGATAGTTCAGAAATCAAGCAGCTCAAAATTCTCGCTGCCAAAGCGAGAAAGGGAGCGATCCTCGGCACATATCACGCGAAATCCGGTCATCCGGGCGGTTCGCTTTCGGCTGCCGATATCTTTACCTATCTCTATTATAAAGAGATGAAGGTCGACCCCGAAAATCCCCAGTGGGAGGACAGAGACCGTTTTGTGCTTTCAAAGGGTCACTGCTGCCCCAGTCTCTACGCCGTTTTGGCGCTCAAGGGATTTTTTGACTGGGAGGAGCTCACGGTGCTCCGCCATGTCGGCGCGATGCTCCAGGGTCACCCCGATATGAAGCGTACACCCGGCGTTGATATGAGCACAGGCTCGCTCGGACAGGGCGTATCGGCGGCGTGCGGAATGGCGCTCGCTGCAAAGCTTGACAACAAAGACTATCGCACATATACAGTTCTCGGCGACGGCGAGGTAGAGGAAGGCCAGGTTTGGGAGGCGGCTATGTTCGCTTCTCATAACAAGCTTGACAACCTCGTGGTGATCGTTGACCAAAACGGTCTTCAGATCGACGGCACCGTAGAGGACGTAGCGGGAATCGAACCGCTTGACAAAAAGTTTGAGGCATTCGGCTTTGAGGTCATCAAGATCGACGGACACGACTTTGAGCAGATCAAGTCCGCGCTTGACAAGGCAAAGACCGTAAAGGGCAAGCCCACGGCGATCCTCGCCAAGACCGTAAAGGGCAAGGGCGTGTCGTTTATGGAAAATCAGGTAGGCTGGCACGGCGTTGCTCCCAACTTGGAGCAGTTTGAAGCGGCAACAGCCGAGCTTGACGCTCAAATCAAGGAATTGGAGGGCGAGTGCTGATGGCAGAGATAATCAAAAAGGCGACCAGAGAAAGCTTCGGAGAAGCGCTCTGCGAGCTCGCTAAGGATAATAAAGACATCGTAGTTTTCGACGCCGATCTGGCGGCGGCTACAAAGACAAGCATTTTCCAGAAGGAGTACGCCGACAGGTTCTTTGACTGCGGCATCGCCGAGGGCAATATGGTAGGCGTAGCGGCAGGTATGGCGGCAGCGGGCAAGATCCCTGTAGCGGCGTCGTTCGCTATGTTCGCGACCGGCAGAGCCTTTGAGCAGATCCGCAACTCCGTGGCTTATCCCGGACTCAACGTAAAGATCGCCGGCAGCCACGCGGGTATCTCAACAGGCGAGGACGGCGCCACTCACCAGTGCGTAGAGGATATGGGCATTATGCGCGCTATCCCCGGTATGGTCGTTCTCAACCCCGCTGATCACTGGGAGATGAAGGCGGCTACAAAGGCGGCTATCGAGTACGACGGTCCCGTGTATATCAGGCTCGGCAGACTCGCTATTGACAGCTTTAATGACCCCGAGACGTACAAATTTGAGCTCGGCAAGGGCATCACACTCCACGAGGGCAGCGACGTTACCGTTATCGCCACCGGTCTTGTTGTTAACGAGGCGCTCAAGGCGGTAAAGGAGCTCGAGGCAGAGGGTATCAACGCACGCCTTATCAACATCCACACGATCAAGCCCATCGACCGCGAGATCATCACAAAGGCGGCTAAGGAGACCGGCAGGATCATCACCGTTGAGGAGCACAATGTTGTCGGCGGCTTGGCTGACGCTGTTTGTCAGGTGCTCGCCGAGGAATGTCCCGTCAAGGTGACAAAGATCGGCGTTCAGGATGAATTCGGCTACAGCGGTCCCGCTTGGGAGCTTCTCGATAAATTCGGACTCACACAGCCCCACATCGCAAAAGTCATCCGTGAGGTAGTGGCTGAGGAAAAATAATCAACGATCAACAGTGAGCTGCTGACGGCAACGTCGGCGGCTCATTTTTATTTTCCTCAAAAATATTGCTTTTTTGTCGAATAATGTATATAATACTATTTAGGCGTGATATTCACTTACCGCGCCGGTATGATCATACAATAAGCGAGTGTTAAATATGATAGTGTTATATATTGTTTTATGGGTGCTGCTTGGGCTTGTATCCCTGCTTTTGGCGTACTGCTTACTGATAATCGTCAGCTCATTTTTTGTCGATATGAACAAGGAGTATGAGCGCGACAGCAAATACTACCGCTGGCTTTTGAACAGCTCGACCGCGCTTATGGCAAAAATAGCCCGTATCCACGTCAAGGTGACGGGCAGGGAAAAGCTTCCCAAGGGCAGGTTTTTGCTGGTTTGCAACCACCGCTCAAAGTTCGACCCGATCCTTTCGTGGATGGTGTTCAGCAAGGAGAACCTTTCGTTCATCTCCAAGCCCGAGAATTTCAAGGTCCCGTTTTACGGCAGGATAATCCACCGCTGCTGCTTTATGCCGATCGACCGCGAAAACCCGCGCAACGCGATAAAAACCGTTAAGCGCGCGGCTCAGCTGATAAACGATGACGTAGCGAGCGTCGCGGTGTACCCCGAGGGCACGCGCAACTACGGCGAGGGGCTGCTGCCGTTCCACAACGCGATGTTCAAGATCGCGCAAAAGGC
>JBGULZ010000084.1:0-4610 GCA_045116595.1 Ruminococcus sp.
GCCACCTACAACGACGCCATGGGCGGCGTGAGCGTGCATTACTACATCGACGAAACGGACTGCTGGCAGTTGCTCCGCGAGGACGAAATGGGCTTTCACGCGGCGGACGGCTACGGCCCCGGCAACGGGACAAGCCTTGCCATCGAGATTATCATGGACGGCACCGGCAGCCCGGAGGACGTCGGCGCCGAGGATCGCGGCGCCTTGCTGGCGGCGATCTTACTCAAAAAGCACGGGCTTGCCATCACGCGCCTGAAAACACACCGGGATTGGTACCCGAAGAAATACTGCCCGGCGTATATTCTGCCGCACTGGAACGATTTCGTGAAGCGCGTAACGGACTATATGCGCGCCATGGAGCATCCGGGCGACGTGGACATGGACGGCAAGGTGACCACCAAGGACGCGCGGCTTGCGCTGCGCTCTGCAATCGGGCTGGAAAAGCTCTCCGCTGCGCAGATCCTCGCCGGAGATCTTGACGGTGACGGCAAGATCAGCACTGCGGACGCCCGTGCAATACTGAAAAAGGCGGTGGGGAATAAATGAAAGCTCACATTCTTTGCGTTTCCATCGGCGCGATCGGCGCCGCGGTTGCAGGTTTATTCGGGGGGTTCGATGCCGCATTGGTTACGCTGATTATTTTCATGGCCATTGATTACGTCACCGGGCTCATCGTTGCGGGCGTGTTCCACAACTCTCCGAAGACCGAGACCGGTGCACTCGAAAGCAAGGCGGGCTTAAAAGGGATCCTCCGCAAGGGCGGGATGCTCTTGGTGGTGCTGGTAGCTTGCCGTCTCGATTTGATGATCGGCGCGCATATTATCCGCGACGCCGTGGTGATCGCGCTTATCTCAAATGAGGCGCTTTCTATCGTCGAGAATTTAGGGCTTATGGGCGTCCCTATTCCGGCCCCGATCATTAACGCAATTGAGATCCTTAAGAACAGAGCGGACGAGAAGGCGAAAAAGATCGAGGAAGAAAAACCACCCGACCAAGAATATACAGAAGAATAAAACAAAAAAAAGCCACCGTTAAAGGTGGCATTTTGTTGTGGTTCCGAACACTCTATTCAATGGTAGAACAAAGTAGTTCGGATAATACTCTTTTGGTGAACCACACGACTTCAAATCCGAACTACTATCAACAGCCAAACGGATGGTTTCTGTATTCCCGTCTGTAAGGTTATACAGAACGGTCAGTTTATAGCTGCCATCATCATCGTCCCATACCGTAACAGAGTTTACGAGAAGGTCTATTATTTCTTTGCGGAAGGATGGATCCTCCACGTTTCCTTTACGGAATCTGGAGAGCCACCAGATGATATGCACCTTTTCAATCTGCGGATATTCTTCCTTCCGTTCTTCAAGCCGCTTCTGAGCGGCTTTTTTTTGTTTTTCAAGCTCTGTCAGACGCTTTGACAATGTTTCAGATTCTGCGCCCTGTTCTACTAACTTAAGAAGATTGTTAATGCTTCGGTTGATATCGGCAATCTCAGCAGTCAGTGCAGGGATCATCTCGTCGTTCACAATATCTTCATCCAGTTGTTCTATGGCCATATCTGCGATCCGGTTGATTCTTTCCGGTGTGAGCATGCTGACGGCATGTTGTGCAACGGCGATTTCAAGATTGTCCTTTTGCATCGGAGTTTTCGTACAGAGGTGCTGTCGCTGGCCTTGACAGTAATAGTAATAATACTGTTTACCGGTCATACTCGTGCCGCTGACACCCACCATTTTGCCGCCACAATGGCCACAGAACAGTTTTTGAGACAGGAGGTAATCTACCTTTGCCTTTGACGCTGCGGGTGCGTGCTCATTGATTTTGAGCCGCCGCTGTACGATATCGAAGGTCTCTTTATCTATGATCGCAGGCATGCCGCCCTCAATGCGGACTTTGTCATACTTATATACACCGATATACTTCTCGTTGCGGAACATCGTTTTGAAACTGTTTTTGTTAAACAGCGCACCCTTTGAAGTACGCAACCCACGTTCGTTGAACGATTTAATTATATCCGTAATGCTCTCACCTGCAGCGTACCGCCGGAATGCCTCGCGCACAATCTCGGCATCCGGCTCGTAGATCACGAATTTCTTTGACGGTTTATCTACTTTGTAACCGAGCGGGAGCGTACCGCCGGTGCTGTTGCACTTCAAAGCGCTTTCATTCATACCACGGGTGACCTTCTGGGCGAGCTCTTTAGAATAAAATTCGGCCATGCCTTCAAGAACAGCTTCGAGAATGATGCCTTCCGGATTGTCCGAAATGTTCTCCGTCGCAGAGATCACACGGACGCCATTACGTTTCAGTTTTGCCTTGTATACAGCAGAATCGTAGCGGTTACGCGCGAATCGATCGAGTTTATACACTACAACCGCATCGAAGTGTCCCTTCTCACTATCAGCAATCATACGAAGGAACTCCGTACGCTTTACGGTATCTTTACTGGCAGATGTAGCTCGATCTATATATTTATATATTACATTATAATTTTCACGACGGCAGAACTCCATCACTACCCTATCTTGACCTTCAATGGATTGTTCTGTCTGTTTTTCATCGGAATATCTTAAATACAATACCACATTCATAACACTTTACTTTTTCAGTGGATGGCGTGCTGCGTCACGAAAATAGCCGAGGCCTATCTTTATGGCATCTTTCGCAATAAAAACAATAATAAGAACGGCATAAATAAATATAAAATTTACGGATCTGTTTACAAGATTGCTTATCAGACCGCTCCAAAAGATAAGCCCGAGTATTGAATGAAAAATCCCTGCTCCAATGCGTCCCACATAATAATACTGTAGACCAAGACAGAATAGAGACAAGATCAGCGCTGTTGTTTGGGATTTATCACTCGAAAGACTAACGTATTGCGACGACTGCGCTGTTTGTATTGTTTGCGTTGCGTAAGGATTTTTGTCATCGACAGTTTTTTGCCGCTGATCAGAAGGCAGAGGATCCACCCCCATTGAAAAAGCGAATCCGCAGTTCGGACAATAATTTCCGTTTGTCTTATTTTCAGCACCACAGTTTGGACAGAAATTCATTTATTATCCCACCTTTGTCAAACTTCTTTTATTATTTTTGTCACACGTCCTACGACCTGTACCCGTAGGACTTCTTCATTTTTAAACTTCATAACCGGGTACATTGGGTTAATCGAATGCAGGCAGATCCAATCATCACCATATTCAACTCGTTTCACATATCCCTCGTCGCCGTCAATGATCACGACGCCGAGAGCGCCGCTGTCTATGCTTTCCTGCTTATGGACGATGACGATGTCGCCGTCCTCAATTTTCGGAAACATGGAATCTCCGTGTACTCTGATTGCGATTGTCTGTTGTGCTTCTGTTTCCGAAGTGATTACTGTGGGCACGTAATCCACAACCGAGTTCACCGCCAGTGCACCGAATCCAGCTGAAACGCTTTCATAAAGAGGGATCATTCGGACAGACGCGCCGCCAAGAAATATAACCTCGCCGTTCGCAACTGCGGGTTTTTCCTCTTTCCCGAGCAAATAATCCACGGTAACATCAAAAAAATCTGCAATTCTTTGAAGAGTTCGATCTTGTGGGATTGTACCCTTCTTCCATCTTACAGATGCGGAATTAGACAATCCGAGCTCTTTGCATACTGAACTCGGCGATGTCTTATTCTCATTACACAAAGAAACAAGGACATCCCAAAACATAAAGAACACACTCCTAATTGCTCAATATTACACAATTCTAACAATAAAAAACTATATATATCTAACAATTATTATTGTTTTGTTAGATTTGTTATTGACTTTGTTAGAAATGTTAGATATACTATAAACAACTTGTTAATAAAAAACCGTAAAACAAAATCACCCTGCACGTTTTGCGCAAAGTATCGTATGCTTATGGGTTTGGCGACTTCATTATAGCATAAGAGAATGCTTTTTGTCAACAAGTTTACAAAACAACAAGGAGGTGATGGAATGTTTGTACCCGGGCATGATATTAAATTTGACCTTTTCAAGCGAAATCTCACTCAAGTCTGGCTGGCTGAACAGCTGCAAATCAGAGGGATAAACACGGATAAGTCCGAGCTTTCTTCCATGCTGAGCGGCGCTCGCACCGGGCCAAAAGCAGATCTTGTGATCAAAACAAGCCAGAAGATCATTTGCGACTACGACAAGGAACACAAAATCACAGCGAAAGGATAACCCCATGGAACCGACGATTGATACATATTCACGGTTTTGCATAAAACAGATTGTTGCATCTGTAAGAAAGTGCTTAATGGATGCTGATCAGCGCCGCGAATTTGAACAATGGTACCGCGAACAGTACGGGAAAGAGTACACATGGAATTACCCTATCAAAAAAAACAACTGGAGGTGAAAATAAATGTGGATCTTCGCTGTAATTCTATTGGAATTTCTCTTTGTCTGCGGCCTTGTATGGGCGTTTGCGTATCTCGACGAGCCGCTTAAACAATGGGAAAATGATCAGGCTGCACGAATCAAAAATGCCGTTCTTAAAACCGTATACCACATCTGTGAACGCGTTCATTGGCACACCCGGAAAATCAGACGTGATCTGTGTGCAAAGCTGTTGTCAAAGGACGGC
>JBGULZ010000085.1:0-12019 GCA_045116595.1 Ruminococcus sp.
AACCTCGCCTATCCCCTGCCGAACGGTTTGAATGTGAAGTTCTTGGACGACGGCACGACCTATTTGGGCAATCAGCTTGAATCGGAATTCGGCGTAGACCGTTGCTTCGGTGTACTCGCGAATATGGACTTTATTTTGATATGCACCTACGAAGCTGAGGGAAAGAACCCCGAGCTTGTGCTTTATAAAAAGAGATAAAAACACAAAAACTAAGCGGTCACAGAAAACTGTGACCGCTATTTTTTATTCTACTTTAGAATTATTTATATTCTTTATTTACGCCTTTATATTACACTGTCGCTTGCGGTAAGTGTGAGCTTTAGGTTCCTGAGAACGATTATCATTCCCATTCCCTCAATTATGAGCGCGGCTCCCTGCAGACTTGTCGAAAACGATCTGAACTGCTCGGGGTTGATCAGGATAACCACGGCAAAAATCAGACAAATCAGCCCGAAAGCCAGAGAAAAGAAAAACATCGGTCCTCTTACCTTGCGGAGCTGTATCATACGGACGAACATCAAAATCGCTCCGTACGCCAAAATCAAGCCCGTAACTACAAAGAATATCCCGACAAAGAAATCCGCTGCTATGATCAGTGTGAATCCCGCAGCAAGCAAAAAGAGCGAGAGCAACAATACCGATACGAGCTTTTCCTCTTTTGAGCTCATCAAAAAGAACGCTAACCTGACAAAGCCCATCACGGCGAACACTCCGCCGGAAACATAGCACAGCACCTTTAGCGCGTCGTTAGGCCAAACAAGCATCGCGATGCCGAGCAGCGTGAGGAAAATACCGTCAAAGATATAGTTTTTTATGTTATTTTTCTTTTCATATTTTACGATTTCTTTTGCCATATCGAACCCTCCCTGTTCCTTTATATTTATTGTAACATATTGAAGTATTATGTCAACACAATTATTTAAAAAAGTATACAGAGCCGCGATATTTCACGGCTCCGTATTTCAAGGAGAATTTTATAGCAAAATGGCGTTATCTTCCGAAAATGCGTTCCCAAAGATCCGATCCGTCATCCTGCGGAATCTGCTGCTGAGGCTGTTGCTGCTGATAAGAATCGCTGTTGGGCTTTGCAGAGGGAACATATTCCTCAAGCTGCAGCTGGATATCCTTTGTCTGACCCGAGCGCGATACCGTAAGGGTCACGGTGTCTCCGACCTTGCTGTCCTGTAAAGCCTTGCTGATGTCCGTTGAGCTTTCAACTTCCTTGCCGTTTACCGCTGTGATAAGGTCGCCGCGGGTAAAGCCGGCTTTTTCCGCGTTAGAGCCTGCTGTTACCGAAAGTACATAGCATCCGAGCCTGTTTACGCCGTAATAGAAAGCTGTGTCCTCAGAATTGATGTCAACGAACTCCATACCGAGGTCGATCTTGCCTGTTACATAACCGTAGTTCTGCAGGTCTTTTATGAGGTCGATAACGTTGTTGATGGGGATAGCAAACGCGATACCCTCTACCTCTGTGGCGCTGTCCTTAGCGTTTACAACACCGACAAGCTCGCCGTTTGCGTTGAACAAGCCGCCGCCTGAGTTACCGGGGCTGATCTGAGCGTTTGTCTGGAGCAAAGTCATATTTTTGCCTTCTATAGTAACCTCACGGGCAAGCGCTGAGATAATGCCGTCGGTCACGGTTCCGCCGAGAGTACCGAGCGGGTTGCCGATCGCTACAACATAGTCGCCTACCGCGAGTGATGAGCTGTCGCCGAAGGTCGCGGGTGTAAGGCCTTCCGCGTTGACCTTGAGAAGCGCGATGTCGTTATCCTCGTCGCTGCCGATAAGGGTAGCGTCATATGAAGTCTGGCCGTCGCGAAGCGTAACCTTGATGGTCTTTGCGTCTTCAATTACATGGTGGTTTGTGATGATGTAACCGTCTGCCGAGATTATTACACCCGAGCCTGCGCCCTTGGTCACATACTGCTGGGCAAAGTTGCCTGTTACTACGCCTTCTGTAGCGATCTCAACAACGCTGTCCGCAGTCTTTTTTACGATCTCGGAAGTCGTTGTTGCGCTTACCGAGCTTGTGTTTTTGCCCTCGGTGCCGCCGGTCACCTGATTGATCGTAACGTTACCGTTTGTCTGGGTGCTGAGGTTCTTCGCTAACAGTCCTCCGCCGAAGCCGAGAGCCCCGGAGCAAAGGATCGTTATCGCGAGAACCGCGGCGATGAATCCGCGTGAGGCGGGCTTGCGCTCTTTTTTCTTTTTGACCTTTTGGGGAGGATTGGTGTACGTCTGAGAATTATTGACCGAATAGTTCGGTGCTCCCGAATAGCTGTTGTATGTTCCCGGCTGATACGGGTTTGAGCCGCTGCTTTGATAACCTTGTGTATCTGTAGCGCGAGCTGTTCTGTAGGCGTTGTACTCGTCCTCGTAATTGTTGGGGTTGTGAACAGCGTTTCTGTTGTTGCCGTTTATATAAGAATAATGATATTCTCCGTCACGAGGCGTTGAGTCGCCGTTCCACTCGTATGAGCTTTCGTAGCTTTCCTCTGTTTTGATTTCTTCTGTGTTTGTTTCTTCTGCTTTTATTTCTTCTGTGTTTTGAACCTCATCGGATGAGCTATACAGATCCTCATAATCGGAACTGTCAACTTTTGATGTCTCATCTACCGGGGTCTCGTCATAGTCTTTGCTGTGATCGTCATAAATGTTGTTATCAAAATCTGTCATTGTATTTACCTCCGTCTATGCAGCCGCTTGGCTGTTGTTTTTCTTTGTTGTACATATAATAATTCCCCAAAGTGAAAACTGTATGAAATACGATTGAAATATTTTTGTTTTTATTATGGAAATAATTAAAAATCCGCGGAAATGTATTAAAACCCGAGCCTATGCCCGGGTTTTATCTGTATTTTCGGTGCTTTTATTTTCATCAGTTTCCTGAGCGGGCTTCTTTTCTACTATGCGCCTGTTGACCTTTATGCCGTCATACCTGCGCTTGAATGATACGCGCGCGGTAAACTTGCGGTCACAGTTTTTGCAGTAGAAGTCCGAGGTAAAGTTTTTGTTGTGCAGCTTCCAGCGCTTTACCCGCCTTGCGCGCTTTCCGCAGATCTCGCAGTTGAATTTGAGGTCGTTTTTATCAATGCCCGGGAAGTTGAGGTCGGTGATGAAGTAGTTTTTGAACATCATCCTGTTGTAAAACTCCTCGCAGTCCGCCTTAAGCAAGCAGCTGCTGATCGGGTACCTGCCGCAGACCCTGACAAAGCATTCGCGGCTCAAAAGCGCGTCCGCCTCTGCCCTGTGCTGATCGTCCTCCGAGAACTCTATCCCCAAAAGCTCCGCGCATACGCCGAGCCCCATCTGGTTTGCGGCGTCGTAGTGGTCGAGAGCCCTTTGGCAGTATTCCTGCAGATCACAGTAGCTCTTCAAAAACGGGATATGATAATCGTCGGTATAAAAAATGTAGTTTTCGATCAGCGCGTGGATATCGGATGTGCCCCATGTCATCAGGGTGCTGTCGCCCAAAAACTTCTCGAAGCTGTCAGCAGCGGTGAAAAAGTCCACCCCGTCGTCAACAAGCTCGTCAAAATTTATTTTTGTGAGCTCCTTGACCTTGCCCGAAAGCCTTTTGCCTATTTTCGGGGCTATCAGCGATGAAAAGGTATCGACGACATTGAGCTCATCATCCAGCTTTACCGCTCCGAACTCGATTATCTCATTGACAAACTTTTGCGCGGATCTGCTGTATGCGCCGTTCCATTCCAAATCAAGAATCACATAACTCATTTTTTGCGAAATGCCTGCTTCATACGCTGTTCCTTGGACAGTATACGCTTTCTCATTCTGATATTTTCGGGTGTGACCTCAACAAGCTCGTCGTCCGCGATAAATTCAAGACACTGTTCGAGCGACATAATTGTGGGCGGGGTTAGCTTCAGCGCGTCGTCCGAGCCCGAAGCTCTTGTATTTGTGATATGCTTCTTTTTGCATACGTTTACTGTGATATCCTCAGCCTTGGGGCTTGCGCCGACGATCATTCCCTCATAAACGGGAACGCCTGCGCCGACGAACAATCTTCCGCGCTCCTGAGCGGCGTACAAGCCGTAGGTCACGGTATCGCCTGTTTCAAAAGCGATGAGCGAGCCTTGGTGACGGGTCACGATCTCGCCCTTCCACGGCTCATAACCGTCAAAAACGTGGTTCATAATTCCGTTGCCGTTTGTGTCGGTAAGGAACTCGGGGCGGTAGCCCATAAGTCCGCGCGCGGGGATCCTGAACTCAATGTGGGTAACACCGCCGTCGCGCGTGCCCATATTTACAAGCTCTCCCTTGCGCGAGCCGAGCTTTTCCATTACCGCGCCGACGTAGCTGTCGGGAACTTCTACGATAAGGTACTCCATAGGCTCGTGGACCTTTCCGTCGATGGTCTTTGTGATTACCTCGGGGCGCGAGACCTGGAACTCATAATTCTGTCTGCGCATTGTTTCTATTAATATGGAAAGGTGGAGCTCGCCTCTGCCCGACACCTTGAACGTATCGGCGCTGTCGGTCTCCTCTACCCTGAGCGCGATGTTTGTTTCTATCTCTTTAAAGAGTCTGTCGCGGATATTTCTCGATGTGACGTACTTGCCCTCTCTGCCCGCGAACGGTGAGTTGTTGACGATAAAGTTCATCGTAACGGTGGGCTCGTCGATCTTTACGAACGGAAGCGGCTCTACGCAATCGTTTGAGCATAGCGTCTCGCCTATATTTATATCCTGGATCCCGCTGATGCAGACGAGGTCGCCTAAGCTTGCCTGTTCGCACTCGATCCTTTTAAGCCCCTCAAACTGATAAAGCTTGCCGATCTTGACCTGCTTTGTTGTTCCGTCGGTATGGCAAAGTGTCACGGACTGTCCGTTTTTGACCTGACCGCGCTCTACCCTGCCTACGCCGATCCTTCCGACAAAATTATCGGCGTCGATATTTGAGATAAGTATTTGAAGTCCGCCGTCAAGCTCGCCCTGAGGCGCGGGGATCTCGCGAACTATTGCGTCAAAGAGCGGCTTCATATCCGTACCCGGCTCGTTGTAGTCCTCGCTCGCGAAGCCGTCGCGTGCCGAAGCGTAGATCACCGGGAACTCGAGCTGATCCTCGTCCGCTCCGAGCTCGATAAACAGATCGAGCACCTCGTCGACAACTTCCTCGGGGCGCGCGCCGGGACGGTCGATCTTGTTGAGAACAACAAGCGGCTTTTTGCCCAAGCCGAGCGCCTTTTTGAGCACAAATCTCGTCTGGGGCATACAGCCCTCAAACGCGTCGACAAGCAGCACTACGCCGTCTACCATTTGAAGGATACGCTCTACCTCTCCGCCGAAGTCGGCGTGGCCGGGGGTGTCAACGATATTTATCTTGATCCCATTGTAAAGAACGGCGGTGGGCTTTGAGAGGATTGTGATACCTCTTTCGCGCTCCAGATCGTTGGAGTCCATTACCCTTTCTTCTACATTTTCATTTGCTCTGAAAATACCGCTCTGCTTCAAAAGCTGATCCACCAGCGTTGTTTTGCCGTGGTCAACGTGCGCGATGATAGCGATATTTCTTAAATCTTCTCTTACGTCCATAAAATTACTCCATAACAAAATACATATTTTTACATAGTAATTATATCACTCATTGATATGGATTTCAATAAATATTTTTCATCACCTTTTTACGCATTGACCGTTTTATTTTGAAACATTTTCCCAATTACCTTTTAAAAACCGCAAAAAAGCCGATAAAAATTCTGTATTATATGCTTTTAGTTCTAAAATACGCTTTACAATAATCAAGGATTGTTATATAATTAACACAGTTGCCTTTTGCCATATATAATGTTTAAACGGCGAACGGTTAAAAATTTATCGGAGGTTATTATAAATGGGCTACACTATCGCACAAAAGATAATCAAAGAGCATCTTGTAAGCGGCGAAATGACTGTCGGCAGCGACATCGGTCTTAAAATCGACCAGACGCTTACTCAGGACGCTACAGGCACCATGGCGTACATCGAATATGAGGCTATGGGTATTCCGCGCGTTAAAACAGAAAAGAGCGTGGCTTACATCGACCACAACACATTACAGACAGGCTTTGAGAACGCCGACGACCACAGATTTATTCAGTCGGTATGCAAAAAGCACGGTATTTATTTTTCACGTCCCGGAAACGGTATCTGCCATCAGGTTCACCTTGAGCGCTTCGGCAAGCCCGGCAAGACACTGATTGGCTCCGACAGCCATACCCCCACAGGCGGCGGTATAGGTATGCTTGCGATCGGCGCGGGCGGACTTGACGTTGCTGTTGCTATGGGCGGCGGCGCGTACTACATCACAATGCCCAAGATGGTAAGAGTAAACCTTACAGGCAAGCTCAGCCCGTGGGTATCGGCAAAGGACATCATTCTTAAAGTCCTTGAGGTCATGAGCGTTAAGGGCGGCGTAGGCAAGATCGTTGAGTACGGCGGCGAGGGTGTTAAGACACTCACCGTTCCCGAGAGAGCTACTATCACAAATATGGGCGCTGAGCTCGGCGCGACAACATCAGTATTCCCTTCTGACGAGACAACAAGGGAGTTCCTTAAGGCTCAGGGCAGAGAGGAAGATTACAGAGAGCTTTCAGCCGACGCTGACGCTGTTTACGACGAAGTGATCGACATCGATCTTTCAGAGCTTGAGCCTCTGGCGGCTTGCCCCCACTCACCCGACAACATCAAGACAATCAAGGAGCTTGAGGGTCAGCAGGTAGATCAGGTATGTATCGGCTCCTGCACAAATTCAAGCTATCTTGACCTTATGAGAGTAGCTTATATATTAAAGGGCAAGAAGGTCGCGGACAATGTTTCGCTCGCGATCGCTCCCGGTAGTAAGCAGGTATTCAATATGCTCGCGCTCAACGGCGCGCTTGGCGACTTGATCGCGGCAGGCGCGAGGATTTTGGAAAGCGCTTGCGGCCCCTGCATCGGTATGGGTCAGTCACCCAACAGCAAGGGTATCTCGCTGAGGACCTTCAACCGTAACTTCGAGGGCAGAAGCGGCACAGCCGACGGTCAGATCTACCTTGTATCTCCCGAGACTGCCGCTGTATCGGCGATCAAGGGCGTATTTACCGACCCGAGATGCCTCGGCGAGGCTGCTGAGATCGAGCTTCCCGAGAAGTTCCTTATCAATGACAATATGGTTATCGCCCCCGCTCCCGTTGAGGAGATGGACAGCGTTGAGATACTCAGAGGTCCCAACATCAAGGAATATCCCGAGACCAATCCGCTCACCGATTCTATTGAGGCTTCCTGCTCGCTCAAGGTCGGCGACAACATCACCACAGACCACATTATGCCTGCCGGAGCTAAGATCCTTCCGCTGCGTTCAAATATCCCGAAAATCTCTGAGCACTGCTTCACGGTTTGCGACAAGGAATTCCCCGAGCGCGCAAAATCTCTCGGCAAGAGCATTATCGTAGGCGGAGAAAACTACGGTCAGGGCTCATCGCGTGAGCACGCGGCTCTCGCTCCCCTGTACCTCGGCGTAAAGGCTGTACTTGTTAAGAGCTTTGCCCGAATCCACAAGAGCAACCTTATCAACGCGGGTATCCTTCCCCTTACATTCAAGGACGCCGCTGATTACGACAAATTCAAGCTCGGCGATATGATCGAGCTTCCCAATATCAAGCAGGAGATCACAGAAGCTTCCGACATTACCGTTGTCAACAAGACAACAGGCGAAACGATCAAGGCGGACTGCGAGCTTTCCGACCGCACAAGAGCGATCATCATAGCCGGCGGACTGCTTGACTACACAAAGGAGAACAGCTGATGGATAAGATTAAAATGATCACCCCCATCGTTGAGATGGACGGCGACGAGATGACAAGGATCATCTGGAAGATGATCAAGGACAAGCTCCTTCTTCCCTACATAGACCTCAAAACCGAGTACTATGACCTCGGACTTGAAAAGAGAAACGAGACTGACGATCAGATCACCGTTGACTCTGCCGAAGCTACAAAGAAATACGGCGTAGCGGTAAAGTGCGCTACTATCACGCCCAACGCGGCGCGTATGACAGAGTACAATCTTAAACAAATGTGGAAGTCACCGAACGGCACTATCAGGGCTATTCTCGACGGCACAGTATTCCGCAGTCCCATCCTTGTCAAGGGCATTGTTCCGTTTATCCCCACATGGAAAAAGCCGATCTGCATTGCGCGTCACGCTTACGGCGATGTTTATAAGAATACCGAGATGCGCGTTGAGGCGGGCAGCAAGGCTGAGCTTTGCGTAACTAAGCCCGACGGCACAGAGGAAAGATCGACTATCTTCGATTTTACCTCAGACGGCATCATCCAGGGTATGCACAACCTTGACAAGAGTATTTCTTCCTTTGCGCGCAGCTGCTTTAACTACGCGCTCGACCAGAAGCTCGACGTTTGGTTTGCTACCAAGGACACCATCAGCAAGATCTATGACCACCGCTTTAAGGATATTTTTGCGGAGATCTTTGAAAACGAGTATAAGACTAAGTTTGACGAGGCGGGAATCACCTTCTTCTACACCCTCATCGACGACGCCGTAGCGCGCGTTATCCGCAGCGAAGGCGGTTATATGTGGGCTTGCAAGAACTACGACGGCGACGTTATGAGCGATATGATCGCAACCGCGTTCGGCTCGCTCGCTATGATGACAAGCGTGCTTGTTTCTCCCGACGGAACTTATGAATTTGAGGCCGCTCACGGCACTGTTCAGCGCCACTACTACAAGCACCTCAAGGGCGAGGAGACTTCTACAAACTCAGTTGCCACACTCTTTGCGTGGACAGGCGCGCTGAGAAAGCGCGGTGAGCTTGACGAGCTTCCCGAGCTTATGAGCTTTGCGGACAAGCTTGAGGCCGCTACCATCAAGACCATTGAGGACGGAATTATGACCGGCGACCTTTACCTTATCTCTACTCTTGAAAACAAGAAAAAGGTCAACACTGAGGAGTTCCTTGACGCTGTTAACGAGCGCCTCGCTGCTTCGCTGTAAAAGGAGCAATAACGAAAATGTCAAAAAGTGACGGTATCTCGATGTCGGTCATAAGACGGCTGCCGAGATATTACAGGTTTTTATGCGAGCTGGACGAGCGCAAGGTTGAGAGGATATCCTCCAACAAGCTCGCTAAGATAATGCACTCCACCGCTTCTCAGGTAAGGCAGGATCTGAACTGCTTCGGCGGCTTCGGTCAGCAAGGCTACGGCTACAGTGTTAAAGGGCTCAAGGAGGAGATAAAAAAGATCCTCGGGCTTAATAACAAATACAAGGCCATCCTTATCGGAGCGGGAAGCTTTGGCGCGGCGATAGTCAAGCATCTTGACTTTGAAAAGTTAGGCTATGACCTCATCGCTTGCTTTGACAACGACATAGAAAAGGTCGGAACAAAGATCGGCGAGCAGACTATCAAGGATGTTTCCGAAATCGACGATTTTTGCGCTGAAAACAAGGTTGAAGTTGTTATCCTGTGTATTCCCAAGGAGAATGTTGAGAGTGTTCTTGACAAGCTCTACGGCTTTGGCATAAGGAATTTTTGGAATTTCAGCCACTATGATATAACATCAAGATACAATGACGCGGTAGTTGAGAACGTTCACCTTAACGACAGCTTGATGACGCTGTGCTACCGGATCAGCAACGCATAAACAGGAGATAAAAATGAAACGGCTGTTTGGATTAATCGGTATTTTGTACCTTTCGACCCTAACAGCCGTTTTCTATTTTGATTCGCCGGTCTTGAAAATTTTTATTCTGATATCAGCGCTTGTGCTTGTCGCGCTCGGGTTATTTAAAAGAATAAAACGGGATCGCTATTCGTTCAAAACCTTTGTGACCGCAGGTGTGACTATTGCGCTCGCGGTGTTAAATATATTTCTTTATCAGAATTATTATATCGACACGATCATCAATAATTATTCTGATAAAGAAATAAGCGTTGACGGATATGTGTGCGAGGAAATCGAGCTCAGAGACAAATCCGTTGAGTATTTGATACAAACGACCGAAATAAACTCTGAGCCTGTGTTTACAAAAATCAAATACACCGGCTACTCCGAGAACGATGTCAAAGAGTTTGACTATGTAAAGCTAAACGTAAAGGCTTACGCCGAAAACACCAACAGAAACATCGGGCATCGCATCCTTTTGCGCGCGTATGAAAAATCTCCGGAAAGTATTACGCCAACCGGAGAAAGCAAAACCTCGCTCTATAAATACGCGATATCCGCAAGAAAAGAGATCAAAAAAACGTTCACTAAACTTATGCCGAAACAAAGCGCGGAGCTTAGCCGTGCGATATTATTGGGCGATAAGAACGCGCTTGACAATGATGTTTTGGAGAATTTCAGAAAAACGGGAACTTCGTTTTTGATAGTTGTTTCGGGACTTCATCTTTCTGTCGCGCTCGTGCTTGTCAGCAAAATCATCAGCAGATTCACAAAGCGAAGGCTCCCGCTATGCTTAGCTTCGATAATCGTCATTATCGGCTTTGCGGCACTGACGGGCTTTAATTACTCCGTTATCCGCGCGGCGATCGCGGTAATCATCTATCAAATCGGAAGGGTTCTGCTGCGCAACAGCGACCCGCTTAATTCGCTCGGCTTTGCCGCCTTGGCTATCACGATCACAAACCCCTGCGCGGTCGGCGACCTCGGGCTTATAATGTCATTCAGCGCGACTATGGGAATTATCCTTTGGTCGGATAAGATACTCCGGTTTATTGCCGAAAAGGTAAGCGTCAAAAAAGTCAAAATCCGAATAATCAGAAGATTTTTGTATTTTATTATCAACCTCTTTGCGGTATCTGTAGCGGCTGCACTGTGGATCTTGCCGGTCAGCATAATCGCGTTTGGCAGGATAACGCCGATGGTAGTGATCGTCGCGCTCTTTACCGAACCGCTCGCGTCGGGGATACTCATTCTATCGCTGTTATGCGCGGTTTTCTATGCTTTTCACGGTATTCCCGGGATATCTGTCGTATTTGATTTTATCGCGCATGTCTTTGCCTACGCTGATAATTTACTGTGCCAATGGTTGATTACGGTTAACAGCCTTTTTGCCAAGCTGCCGTTTATTTCGGTTAAAGCTGACAGCATAGAGGTCTATATTTGGCTTGCCATGACTGCGGTTCTGGTGATAATCGGCTATTTGATAAAGGCGAAAAGGACTTATGTGTTCTCCGCGGTCAATATTTCAGTCGCGTTGATGCTGATACTCACCGCGGTTTCATTTATGACTAAGGATATGAACAGCAGGCTGACCGTTTATCAGTCGGGGCAGAGCGTGTGTATTGAGCTGAAAAAGGGCAATAATATTTCTCTGCTCAGCGCGGGAGGAAACAACAAAGTATATAAGACGATTTGTGATGATGCTGTGGATTCAAACAATGTGATCGACAACATTATAATTCCAAAATCAAATAATTATGATTCTCTCCTGCCCGACTTGGCAACTGATTATAAAATCAATAATCTGATAACAAACATGGGATCGGCGGAAGATGTTGAGCAGATTTCTTTGATCACGCCCTATGTTGTCAAAGACGAGAGCATACAGACCGTTAACCTGAACGCCGAGGATCCGGTGACGGTGATAAGCACCAAAGGCTGTGTTTATCAATTTATTCGCTGCGGTGAAAACAACGTTTTGTTTGTACCGTCAGGCGGAAATATCCAAAACCTGCCTGAGGAATACAGGCGCGCCGACTACGTTATTCTTGATGGTATTCCGAGAAATTGCGATCTGATAGACTGCGATGATTTGATTTTCACGGGATCTGTCAACGAATACTATAACGAGAAGCTCGATGAGCTGAGGTCGCAAAATAAAAACGTGACGGTTTTGATCAACAAAGACTTTACAATAAAGTAAAAGCGAGGATTTTAAATCTCCTCGCTTTTTTCTATTATAGAATTATATGCTGTGTGAGCCGCGGAAATATCCATATTGCAACTCAGCACATAGAACTTTGTAAGTGATAAAATCCGCTCGATATTTGTCAGCATTTTTTCTGCCGTCTCGCG
>JBGULZ010000086.1:0-5272 GCA_045116595.1 Ruminococcus sp.
ATTCCCTTTTTAAGGGAAATGTCACGAAGTGACAAAAGGTTTGCCGACGTGCTAAGGTTGCCGACGTGCTAAGGTCCGCCCCTACGATCGTTACGGAAAACTTGCGCTATCGGAAACGTAGAACCCCTCCGTCAGCAGAGCTGACACCTCCCCTAAAGCACTGTCGTGCGTCAGGGGAGGCTTTAAAAGTAGAGGTCGGTCTTTGACCGACCCCTACGAAGAAAAATTAAATCCGGAGCGAAGCGACCCTTCATTAAACTCTAAACTCTAAACTCTAAACACTACAAAAAAGCTGCCGACATAAAATCAGCAGCTCTGTGTTTATTCTATATTATCTTCTGTTTCTTTATTATCTTCTGTCGCTTTGTTTTCTTCTATCTCCTTGTTCAGGTTCTCCTTACCGACCGCGAGCATCAGCTTGATGCGGTTCTCCTGGTTTACCTTGGGAGCGCCGGGGTCGTAGTCGATGGTGACTATGTTGGCGTTGGGCTTGACCTCTTTGATCTTGCGGATCGCGCCCTTGCCGTTGATGTGGTTCGGGAGACATCCGAACGGCTGTGTGCAGACGATATTTTCATATCCGGTCTCGGCGAGCTCGAGCATTTCGGCTGTGAGAAGCCAGCCCTCGCCCATCTTGCTGCCGTAGCCGATAACGCCGTTTACAAGCTCCTTGGTGTGGGCGTACTTGTGCGGCGGTACAAAGTTGAAGCGCTCGGCGCTCTCGATCATCAGGGTCTCGAGCTTTGTTACGTAATCGAGCAGCATTTTGCAGAACTCGTACTTGACGCGGTTGCCGCCGAACATCTTGTAGTCCTCGATACGGTTATCGACCTTGAACGACGCGAAGCCCATCAGTCCGGGCACGCAGACCTCGCAGTCCTGCATTGCGAGGAAGTCCTCGAGTCCGTTGTTAGCCATCTTTGAGTATTTGACATAGATCTCGCCGACGATGCCGACCTTGACCTTGGGCACGCGGTTGACCTCTATCTTTGAAAAATCCTTGGTGAGCTTGTGCAGGTTCTCGTCGATCTCCTCGAGCGTGTAGCCCTTGCCCTCGGAGAGCAGGTCGCTGATCCTGTCTGTCCACTTGCTGACAAGCGCCATAGTCTCGCCGTGGTTGACCTCATACGGCTTGATCTGGTTGGAGAGCAGCATAAGCTGGTCGCCGTATACGATGCCGCCGACGATACGCCTGATCAGCGGAAGGGTGAGCGAAAAGCCCGAGTTCTTCTCCATACCGAACGAGAGGGAGATAACGGGAACAAACTCAAAGCCCGCCTTTTTGAGCGCCTTGCGCAGCAGGAATATGTAGTTTGATGCACGGCAGCCGCCGCCCGTCTGGGTTATCATCAGCGCGGTCTTGTGAACGTCGTAATTGCCGCTCTGGAGCGCGTGGATAAACTGCCCGATAACCAAAAGCGCCGGGTAACAGGTGTCGTTGTGAACGTATTTAAGACCTGTCTGCGCGATCTCGGGACCGGTGGTCGTGAGCACCTCGGCGTTGTAGCCGTAGTGGACAAAGACGTTTTTGAGCATTTTAAAGTGGATAGGCGCCATATTGGGGATGAGTATTTTGTACCCCTCGCGCTTCATCTGCTTTGTAAACAGCAAACGTCCCGTCTTTTTATCGTATTTTAACTGTGCCATTTTTTTACCTCGTTCCATAGGTTCCATTTAAGGCTCCCCTGACGCACGATAGTGCTTTAGGGGAGCTGTCGCGTAAGCGACTGAGGGGTCGTCCTTTCCGGTCACGCCCCGTTTTCTGTAGCCGGCTTAGTGCTATTGGAAAGCAGAACCCCTCCGTCACGACACTAAAGTGTCGCGCCACCTCCCCTAAAACGCTTCGCGTGTCAGGGGAGGCTTTAAATATGGTTTGATTTATATCTCCTCCAGCGCGGCGAGCAGGCTTCTTATCCTGATCTTTACCGCGCCGAGGTTTGTGATCTCGTCGATTTTTATCTGGGTGTAGATCTTGTTCTTTTCCTCAAGTATCTCGCGCACCTCGTCGGTGGTGATTGCGTCTACGCCGCAGCCGAACGATACGAGCTGAACAAGCTCCATATCCTTTCTGGTCGAGACATATTTTGCCGCCGCGTACAGGCGCGAATGGTACGTCCACTGGTTGAGGACGTGGGTCGCGAAGCGCTGGACCTTTGAGGAAACGACGTCCTCGCTGATTATCGCAACGTCAAAGCCCGCGATGAGCTTGTCGATACCGTGGTTGATCTCGGGGTCGATGTGGTACGGTCTGCCCGCGAGCACAAAGATCTTTTTGCCCTGCTTTTCAGCCGCGGCAATAATCTCGTCGCCCTTTTTCTGGATCTTCTTTCTGAATTTTTCCTGTTCCTCATAAGCCTTTTTAGCGGCTACCCTTACCTCGTTGAGGCTGAGGTCGGGGAAGTAGAACGCGAGCCTTTCAAACGCCTTGCCCGGGAAGTCCTTTGGTCTGTGGATACCAAAGTACTCCTTGATGAAGTTGACCTTTTTGATATCCTTCATATTGTTCTTGATTACCTCGGGATAGTAGGCTACAACAGGACAGTTGTAGTGGTTGTCGCCGAGATTTTCGTCAAAGTTGTACGACAGGCAGGGGTAGAATATCGCCTCGGCTCCGTCGTCGATAAGGCTCTGGATATGGCCGTGCATAAGCTTTGCCGGGAAGCAGACGGTGTCGCTGGGGATGGTCTGCTGACCGCGCTGATATAGCTTGCGGTTTGAGTACGGTGAGTGGAACACCTCGAATTTGAGCTCGGTAAAGAAGCGGTACCAGAACGGATATAGCTCAAACATATTGAGTCCCATCGGGATACCGAGCTTGCCCCTGAGACCCTCTACCGGCTTGTACTCATCGAGGAGCTTGAGCTTGTACTCGTACATATTCATATCGTTCGACGGCGCCTTTTTGGTGACGGGGCGCTCGCAGCGGTTGCCCGCGATGAACTTTCTGCCCTTGCCGAACGAATTTATTGTAAGGCGGCAGTTGTTGTTGCACATACCGCAGTTTGTGACCTTGATCTCGTGGACGAAATTGTCGAGCTCATCCTTGCTGATGATGACGCTCTTGCCGCTGCCCTTCGACTTTTTCATCGAGTACAGAGCGGCGCCGTAGGCTCCCATAAGTCCCGCGATGTTCGGGCGGACAACGTCCACGCCCATTTCCATCTCAAACGCGCGGAGCACTGCGTCGTTGAGGAAGGTTCCGCCCTGAACGACGATCCTTTTGCCGAGCTCGTCGGGGCTCGACGCGCGGATTACCTTATATAATGCGTTCTTGACAACGCTCAGCGAAAGTCCCGCGGAGATATCCTCGATAGTAGCGCCGTCCTTTTGCGCCTGCTTGACGGATGAATTCATAAATACCGTGCAGCGCGAGCCGAGGTCGACGGGACGCTTTGCGAAAAGTCCGAGCTTAGAGAACTCCTTGATGTCGTAGCCGAGGGCGTTGGCGAAGGTCTGCAAAAAGCTTCCGCAGCCCGATGAGCACGCCTCGTTGAGGAAGATGTTGTCGATAGCGCCGTTGTGGATCTTGAAGCACTTGATGTCCTGTCCGCCGATGTCGATGATAAACTCAACGTCCGGCATAAAGAACTTGGCGGCGGTAAAGTGAGCGATAGTCTCGACGATACCGTAGTCCACGTTGAACGCGTTTTTGATTATGTCCTCGCCGTAGCCTGTTACGGCGGATGATACTATGTTGATGTCGGGGTTTGCAGCGTAGATCTCCTCAAGGAAAGTCTTGATTATCTCTACGGGGTTGCCCTTTGAGGGCAGGTATTTTGAGTAGAGCAGCTCGCCCTTTTCGTTGAGCACAACGCCCTTGACCGTGGTTGAGCCGGCGTCGAGTCCGATGTATGCCTTGCCCTTGTAGCCCTTGAGCTCCTTCTGCTCGACAGTTGCCTTCGCGTGACGGTCGCAGAACGCCTTGTAGTCCGCCTCGCTCTCGAACAGCGGGGGGTTAAAGGCGAAGTTGCCCGAGCCGCGGTAGTGCTTTACGTCGTAGATGACCTTGTCAAAGTCGAGCTTTTCCTCGGCGCAGAGAGCCGCGCCGCAGGCGACGTAGTACAGCGAATTTTCGGGGCAGATTCCCTTTGTGTTCAATGTCTTGTCAAAGCAGTTGCGCAGCTCGCTCATAAAGGTGAGCGGTCCGCCGAGGTATACTATCTGACCCTCGATCTCTCTGCCCTGAGCAAGACCCGCTACGGTCTGGCTTACTACCGCCCTGAAAATACTCTGGGCGATGTCGCTCTTACGCGCGCCCTGGTTGAGCAGGGGCTGGATATCGGTCTTTGCGAACACGCCGCAGCGCGACGCGATTGTATATGTCTTTTCGTAGTTTTTGGCAAGCTCATCCATCTCTTCGAGGGGCACGTTGAGCAGCGTAGCCATCTGGTCGATGAACGCTCCCGTACCGCCGGCGCAGGTTCCGTTCATCCTGACCTCGAGTCCGTTGGTGAGGAAGAGGATCTTTGCGTCCTCGCCGCCCAGCTCGATCACAACGTCGGTGCCGGGGATGTATGTATTGGCGGCAACTCTCGTCGCGAAAACCTCCTGGACAAACTGGATGCCGCAGTCCTGGGCAACGCCCATTCCCGCCGAGCCCGAAAGCGCAACAAGCGCGTCCTCGGCTCCGTCGATCTCTTTCCTTACGCGGTCGAGAATCTCGGAGATCTTGTCGGTGATCTGAGAAAAATGCCTTTCATATGTGCTGTAAATCAGCTTGTTGTCGTCATCAAGCACAACGCACTTGATCGTGGTTGAGCCGATATCAAGTCCTAATCTCAAAATGATTCCTCCAACGGATAGCCGAAACTGTAAAATATCCGCGCTGTCTTTCCCCTTGCGCTAACTACCCATTTTAAATATAATCAATTTATTATAAGTCTAAAAAGCGTGTTTATAATTCCTTATTAGAATTATAGCGCGCCAAAAGATTATTTTATCACTATTGAGCATAAATGTGATTGCGATTCCCGGTAAATTGGTAAATCCGATGCCGGATTTTGCAGAGTTGTGAGTTATGAGTTATTACAGCGGCGACCTTACATACAGACATTTCCTATCAAATCCGCCCGTGAGTTGCAACGACGTTTGCCTTAACCCTGCGGGTCGGTCAAGACCGACCCCTACGAATGTTATGGAAAACTTGCGCGGGCGGTAACGCAGCCCCCTCCGTCATTTTGCAAGCAAAATGACACCTCCCCCAAAACAAGTGTTGGGGGAGGCTTTAAATTACTCTTAACCTATTCCTTAGTTTTTTCCTTGCTCCTGATCA
>JBGULZ010000087.1:0-10374 GCA_045116595.1 Ruminococcus sp.
GAATTGGAAAACACGCCCCTTTGACCCCCAACGCCCCCATTTTTGCTAACTATTGGTGATTTGTTTATTCGTAGGTGACGGTCTTGACCGTCCCGCGGATAGGAAACGCTCGTTTTCCGAATGATAAATCGGTTTGATAGGAAAGGTCGGCTTGACGGGCGAGCAATGCTCGCCCCTACAAAATTTTTATGACGGTTTTCTTAACAACATAGTAAGAGCGTACGTTTAAAAATATCCTCACAAAGACAAAAAGCCCGCTCCATAACGGAACAGGCTTTAATTGATTCAAAAAGAATCAGCGCGGCAAAACCGCATTTAGCTTGGCGGAGCCAAATTTAGCTCGCGCCGGCGAATTTAGCTGCGCTTTGCGCAATTTAGCTTTATCAATCCTCATAAGGAACAAAGTCGTCTTTGCCAACGCCGCAAACGGGGCAGCACCAATCGTCGGGGATATCCTCGAACGCTGTGCCGGGAGCGATACCGCCGTCGGGATCGCCCTCTGCGGGGTCATAAATGTAGCCGCAGGGCTCGCACATATATTTCATAGCGTTTCTCCTTTCTTTAGATTTAACCTATTAAAGCCTCCCCCAACGCTTGCTTTGGGGGAGGTGTCAGCTCCGCTGACGGAGGGGGCGTCGTAAGAATTATCACAATGTTTGACATTCATAGCTTGCGCGTTTGGAAGCGCAGCCCCCTCAGTCAGAGCGGCTCAGTCACCGCTCTGCCAGCTTTTTCTTGCGAAAACGGCACCCCTTTTGTCGCTTTGCGACATTTCCCCCGGCGGGGGAATTTCCCGTAACAAGTGACGGGGGAGCCTTTAAATGTTTATTTTACAAGCAGTGCGCTCTGAGCTCCTCGCCTGATTTTGCGCTGAGGTACGCGGGAGCTATGTCAAGCACGGTCATTGCGCCGCTCTTGCCCTCGTTAAAGAGTCTGAACGCCGCGCGCGCGTACGCGATAAGCACCGAACCGGTGAACTCGGGGTTGGAGTCGAGCTTGAGGCTGTACTCAATAACGTGCTTTTGACCTTCGCTCGATGTGCCCGAATAAATGACCGAACCGCCGTGGGGGAGACCGCTGTGATCGCGCTTCATCTCTTCCTCAGTGATGAAGTTTACGGTGGTGTCGTAGTCCGCAAAGTAGTTGGGCATAGTCTTGATCTCATTCTCGATTTTTGCGAGGTCGGCGCCGTCCTCGGCGACAACATAGCAAACTCTTGTGTGCTTTTCACGTGTTGTAAGCTCGGGATTCTCGCCGTTTCTTACCTTGTCAAGAGCCGCGGGAACGGGCACGGTGTACTGGCGGCAGTCCTTTACGCCGTCGATCCTTCTTACCGCGTCAGAGTGACCCTGGCTTACGCCCTTGCCCCAGAATGTGTACGCCTGACCGTCGGGCATCACCGACTCGGCGTAAACTCTGTTGAGCGAGAACATTCCCGGATCCCATCCGCAGGAGATGATCCCGATCTTGCCGGCGGACTTTGCCGCCTTGTCAACATTCGCGAAGTGAACAGGTATATTTGCGTGAGTATCGAACGAGTCGATTACATTATACATAGCGGCGTACTTGGGAGTCATCTCCGGCAGGTCGGTTGCGCTGCCGCCGCAGATAACGAGAACGTCGATATCTTCTTTTCCCGTGTCAAGGTCGGCGGTGCTTTTAACCGCTGCGCCCTGAGTTTTGATAGTCAGCGAGGAAGGGTCGCGCCTTGTGTATACCGCAACGAGCTCCATATCGCTGTTCTTTTTGATGGCAGCCTCAACGCCTCTGCCGAGGTTGCCGTAGCCTAAGATTCCGATTTTAACCATTTTAATACCTCCATATATTTTGTTCTCTTAATCGCAGATTTTAAGAGAAATATCAAAAGCCGTGACTGAATGTGTGAGCGCGCCCATAGAGATTATGTCAACGCCCGTTTCGGCGATCTCGCGGAGCCTGTCGCCGGTGATACCTCCGCTCGCCTCGAGCAGCGCCCTGCCGTTTGTGATAGCGACCGCGTCGCGCATCATCTCGGTGCTCATATTGTCGAGCATTATAACGTCTACGCCCGCCTCGAGCGCCTGACCGAGCTCGTCGAGGTTCCTGACCTCGAGCTCGATTTTTGTCATATGGCCGAGCTTCTTTTTGAGCTTTGCTGTTGCCGCCGCGATACCGCCGCCCGCGTCAACGTGGTTGTCCTTGAGCATAGCCGCGTCGGACAGGTTGTAGCGGTGGTTTTTGCCTCCGCCGACCGTTACCGCGTATTTTTGCAGAGGTCTGAGCCCCGGCAGGGTCTTGCGGGTGTCGGCGATGGAAGCCTTTGTGCCCTCTACTGTCTTGACCGCCTTCGCGGTAGCCGTGGCGATACCGCTCATATGCTGCAGCAGGTTGAGCGCGGTGCGCTCGCCCTTTAACAACGCCTTTGTTTTGCCGTGGATCTCGGCGATGATATCGCCCTTTATAAGCGTATCGCCGTCGTTTTTGTACACCTCGGCTTCAAAGCCGTTGGGCTGTAATATCTCAAAAACCCTGAGTGCGATGTTTATTCCGCAGAGCACTCCGTCGTCCTTGGCGAGGAAGCGCGCGGTATTTTCCTGCTCGTCGTCGATCAGGTAGTCGGTGGCACAGTCGAGGTAATTGATGTCCTCGAGCAGCGCGGTTTTAATTATATCGTCAATATAAACGCTGTTAATCATTGTTTCCCTCCCGAACTTCGTCCAGAATTATGCTCGCGCATACGGCTATGCTTTTTGCCTCGACCAGATCCGAGCTGATCTCGTAGCTCTCGCTGAAAAGCTGCTTGATGATATCTTCTATCTCCTTGTAGCTTTCCGCGTATTTTTCGGGCTTTGGAAGCACAAAATAAGCGTCCTGCATTATTTCGCGCACCCTTGAGCGGAAGCCCTTTGGCATCGTCTTGCCAGTGATCGGGCGGTGAGCCGGCTCGAGCCCGAGCGGTTTTCTGCCGTATTTATTGAGCTTGTATGTGATGTGCTGCGCCGCGCTTCTGGAGAAAACAAGAGCCTCCAAAAGCGAGTTGCTCGCCAGTCTGTTCGCTCCGTGAACGCCCGTGTGCGAGCACTCTCCGGCGGCGTAAAGCCCCGCGATAGAGGTCTGCGAGCAAAGGTCAACGTCGATACCGCCCATCAGGTAATGCTGACAGGGGAACACGGGTATCCTGTCCTTGGTGATGTCGATACCCTCTTCAAGACACCTTGACGAGATCAGCGGAAAGCGGTCGCGCAAAAACTCCGCGGGCTTGTGGGTGATGTCAAGGTAAAAATCCTCGCTGCCGGTTTTTATAGATTCCCTGATAATAGCGTTAGACACAACGTCTCTCGGAGCCAGCTCTCCGCGCTTGTCGTAGTTGTGCGCGAACCGCTCGCCGTTGCAGTTGAGCAGAACAGCGCCCTCGCCGCGGACAGCCTCGCTTATCAAAAACCGCTCTCTGTTCTTTTCGGCGGCGAACGCCGTTGGGTGGAACTGAATGCGCGACAGCTTTTTGACCTTGGCGCCCAGCATATACGCAAACGCTATGCCGTCGCCCGTTGCGATCGCCGAGTTAGTGGTGTATTTGTAGACCCTGCCGATACCGCCGGTCGCGAGTATGCAGTAGCTGCAGCCGAAGTAGCGGCTTTTGCCGCCCTTTAACACGCTCAGATAAAAACCGCCGAGCGTTTTGTGCATGGAGTAGAGCAGGGCGTTGTCGAGGATGTCGATGTTATCCCTCTGCTTTACAACGCTGATAAGGCCGTCCGTCATAGCCTTTCCGGTCGAGTCCTTGTGGTGGACGATGCGGTGGCGGCTGTGACCTGCCTCGAGCGTCTTGCACAATGTGCCGTCGGGGTTTTGGTCAAAGTCAACGCCGAGCTCGCGGATTTTGAGCACGTCACCGGGACCTTCACGGACAAGCTTTTCGACCGCCTTAAGGTTATTTTTGTACTTGCCGGCGATCAGCGTGTCGGATATATGAAGCTTGTAGTTGTCATGAGCCAAATCGAGCACACAGGCAACTCCGCCCTGGGCAAGCGAGCTGTTTGAAAGCTCAAGTTCGCGCTTTGAGATCAGCAGAACGCTGACGTCCTGCGGAAAGTTGATCGCGGCGTATAGACCCGCGACGCCTGTTCCGACGATTATAACATCATATTGTTTTTCCATAAAAACAACTCCAAAAAATGTTTACATTCTTCCAAATATATATTATACTACTATTTGAGGAATTAGTAAAGAGTTTTTTGTTTTGCGGGGTTGTGGATATACGCCCGCGATTTGAGGAATAAATTATGGAACTTATAAGCAACGAAGAAAAAACGACCCGCGCGCTGCTCGTCAGCGTTGACACCGGAGGCTTTGACGCGGAGGCTTCCCTGGACGAGCTGTTTGAGCTTGTAAAAAGCGCCGGGGCGGAGCCTGCTTTCGTGATAACCCAAAAGCTCCAAAAGCCGGAGTCCGCGACCTTTGTCGGCTCGGGAAAGTTAGAGGAGATCAAGCAGGTCTGCGACGATGAGGAAATCGATTTGATCGTCGCCGACAGCGAGCTTTCGCCCACGCAGATCAAGAATATCGAAAACTACACCGGAGTCCGCGTGATTGACCGCACGACCCTGATACTCGATATCTTTGCGCTGCGCGCTCGCTCAAAGGAAGGCAAGCTCCAGGTTGAGCTCGCCCAGCTTAAATACACGCTCCCGAGGCTGACCGGTAAGGGAATAGAGCTCTCGAGACTCGGTGGAGGAATAGGTACAAGAGGCCCCGGTGAAACAAAGCTCGAGACCGACAGGCGGCATATCCGCAGGCGGATAGAAACGCTCAAGGATGAGCTCGCGGATTTGGAAAAACACCGGACGATGCTCAGAAAAAGGCGTGAAAAGGACGGCGTAATAACCTGCGCGATAGTCGGCTACACAAACGCCGGCAAGTCGACATTGATGAATTATCTGACCGACGCGGGCGTGCTCGCCCAGGACAAGCTTTTCGCGACGCTCGACCCGACCTCGCGCTCGTTAAAGCTCCCGAGCGGAGTCAGCATAATGCTGATAGACACCGTCGGGCTTGTGCGCAGGCTTCCGCACCATCTTGTAGAGGCGTTCCGCTCAACGCTTGAGGAAGCCGCTCAGTCGGACATCATCATAAACCTCTGTGACGCGTCAAGCGACGAGGCGAGGATCCACCTTGAAGTCACAAACGATCTGCTCGAATCGCTCGGCTGCGGCGATACGCCGATCATCACCGTGCTCAACAAGTGCGATCTGCTCGACGGTAATATGCTCGCGCAGGACTTTAATTCATACATAAAGATCTCCGCTAAAACGGGCGAGGGAGTTGATAAGCTGCTTGAGGCTATCGACAACAACCTGCCCGTCAGGATGAAGCGCGTCAAGCTGCTTGTGCCGTTCAAGAACGCGGGGGTCATCAGCGACATAAGAGAAAAATGTACGCTGATATCAGAGGAATACGTTGCCGAGGGGATCTCGGTAGAAGCGATAGTGGACGAGATGATCTACGCACGCGTCAAAGATTTTGAAAAAGAAGGAGATTAAAAATGGGATTCGTTGAATTTATTACAAGCATTGATTTTAACATCCTGAATTTTATTCAGGAGAATATCAGGAACGCGTTTTTAGATCCTATCATGGTGGGACTGAGCTATATGGGAGAAGCGGGAGCGTTTTGGATCATACTCGGCATCGTGCTGCTTTTCTTCCGCAAAACAAGACCCGCGGGAGTTTGTATGCTTGCGGCAATGGCGATGGGATTTTTGATCGGAGATATCGGTATCAAGCACATCGTTACCCGCCCCAGACCGTTTGTGGTCAATCCAGATGTAAAGCTGCTGATAAAAGCTCCGTCCGGTTACAGCTTGCCATCGGGACACACTACGGCGGCGTTTGCCTCGGTGACGGCGCTGTTCGGAATGCTCAAAGAAAAAAGATGGATAGCAGGCTGCGCCTTGATCCTTGCGATTTTGATCGCTTTTTCAAGATTGTACAACTACGTTCACTTCCCGTCAGATATATTGTGCGGAATGATTTTGGGTATTGTCTGCGGATTGATCATGACGATCATCTTCAAAAAGACAAAGCTCGACAAAAGACTGTCGGGAGAGTTAAAGCGCAAAAAGAGTTAATAACTCAAAAAACTATTGATTTATTCTTTAGTATATGATATAATTATAAAGATGCAAGCTGTCATTGCGTGCAAATAAGCGAGCGGCAGGCCCTGTGCGATTGGGGCCTGCGAACCATGTCAGGCGGGGAACCGAGCAGCATTAAGCAGTTTTTCCGATGCGATACAGTCAGTCTGTCGTTCACTTATTTGTACGGTTAGCCGAATGTCGGCGTGACTGCTTGCGTCTTTTGTTTTAGAAAAAACTAAGCGGGAACCGCTTTGGAGGTGAGGATCTTGTATCAGGCTTTGTACAGAAAATACCGTCCGCAGACCTTTGACGACGTCGCGGGTCAGGAGCATATAACGACCACGCTCAAAAACGAGCTGAAAAACGGCAGGGTAAGCCACGCGTACCTTTTTACGGGCTCGCGCGGAACAGGTAAGACCACCTGCGCCAAGATCCTTGCGAAGGCGGTCAACTGCCTTGACCTTAAAGACGGCTCGCCCTGCGGTGAGTGCGAGATCTGTAAGGAGATCGACAGCGGACGTTCTATCGATGTTTTTGAGATCGACGCCGCCTCTAACAGAAGCATTGCGAATATCCGCGAGATAATCGACGAGGTACAGACCGCGCCGCACAGGTGCAAATACCGCGTCTATATAATTGACGAGGTGCATATGCTGACGGCGGAGGCGTTCAACGCCTTGCTCAAGATCCTCGAGGAACCGCCCAAGCACGTTGTGTTTATTTTGGCGACTACCGAGGTGCACAAAATCTTGCTTACCATACAGTCGCGCTGTCAGCGGTTTGATTTTCACCGCATACCGCCGCGCGATATCGCCGACAGGCTGCTTTATGTGGCGAACCGGGAGGGCGTAGAGCTTTCCGACAGCGCCGCTATGCTTATCGCTTCCGTCTCGGACGGAGCCCTGCGCGACGCTTTGTCGCTGATGGACAGATGCCTTGCGATCAGCAAAAATATTGACGAGGACGTTGTGCGTTCCGCAGCCGGGCTCGCGGGCAAGGATTACCTCTTTGACCTCGCGGCCTGCGTTATTAACAAGAACACCGCTATGGCGCTCGGGATAATCGACAGGCTTTACCGCGACGCAAAGGATATGCCCAAGCTGTGCGATGAGCTTATCGCGCATTTCAGGGCGCTGATGATGATAAAAACGGTCAAAAAACCGCGCGATATAGTCGTGTTTACCGACGCCGAGTTTGAGCAGTCGCAGACCCAGGCGGATTACCTTTCGCTTGCTGAGATCGTTTATTTTATGGACGTTTTGTCGCGGGCTTATCAGCGAATGGGCAAGGGCACGGGCGACCGCACCGAGCTCGAAATGGCTCTGGTTAAGCTCTGCTCGCCCGAGCTTGACGTTACAGGCGAGGCTTTCGCCGCAAGGCTCACGGCTCTTGAACGCGCGGTAAAAAAGGGTATCTCGGTTCAGGCGACCGAGGCGCTGCCGGTCAGCGAGCCCAAGGAAGAACCGCCCGAGGTGATTCCCGAAAAAGAGGAAAAGCCCGAACCCGTTGAGCAAAAGCAGGAGGAACCTGCCGAATCGGAGAAAAAGGAAGAGCAATCAGAGCCGAAGGCCGATGAAAAGCCCGAAACTCCCGCTCCCCAGCCGGCACCTCAGCCTCAGCAGGGGAATGTCGATATAGTTAAGCTCAGCCGTGAGGCGCAGCCCTTCCCGCAGTGGGTAGAGGTAGTTGACGCGCTGAAATCGACCTCGCGCTCGATCGCGGCGGCGTTTTCGGGCTCGACCGCGTTTGAAAACGGCAGTTATCTTTTGATAGACAGCAAAAACACAATGGCGTTTGACCTGCTCAAGCAGGGCGATATGCGCAAAAAGGTGCGCGATATCCTCCTGCAGATAACAGGCAAGCCATACAGGCTCGGACCGTACAAAACCGAAACCGAGCAGGAAGAAAAACAAGCCGACCCGCTCAACGCTTTTAAGGAAAAGCTAAAGGACAGCGGAGTCGATTTTACAGAAGAATAAACAGCAAATCAAGAAAGGAAGATAAATTATGAAAGCAAGATTACCCAAGGGCTACGGCGGCGGAGGCTCAAACAACATCCAGCAGCTCGCGCGTCAGGCGCAGAAGCTCCAGGACGATATGGAGGCTGCAACCGCTGAGTTAGAGGCTAAGGAATACGAGGCAGCCGCGGGCGGCGGAGCCGTTAAGGTAAAGGTAACGGGCAAAATGGAGCTTGTTTCTGTTGAGATCCAGCCCGAGGTAGTTGACCCCGACGACGTTGAAATGCTCGGCGACCTTGTTATGGCTGCCGCTAACGAGGCTCTCAGAGCCGCCGCTCAGGAAAAGGAAGAGAAGATGGATTCTCTGTCAGGCGGACTTAATATCCCGGGAATGTTTTAATTATGGCTCAGTATAACGTTGCTCCGCTTGAAAATTTGGTGGAGCAGTTTGAGAGAATGCCCGGTATCGGCCACAAAACCGCGCAGCGGCTTGCATATTATGTGCTCAACCTGTCAAAAACACAGGCAGAGGAGCTCGCGAACGCTGTTTTGGAGGCTCACACAAAAATACATTACTGCTCAAGGTGCTGCAACCTGACAGACAGAGAGCTGTGCCCTGTCTGCGCTAACGAAGGCAGAGATCACGGCGTGATCTGCGTGGTAGAGACCCCGCGCGACGCCACCGCGGTAGAGAATACACACGAGTTTAAGGGAGTGTATCACGTTTTGCACGGCTCTATCTCACCGCTGAACGGCGTAGGCCCCGACGATCTGACTATCAAGCAGCTTATCGCAAGGCTCGGAGAGGGAGAGATCACCGAGGTGATCATGGCTACCAATCCCACTGTTGAGGGTGACGCTACGGCGCTTTATATCTCTAAGCTCTTAAAGCCGATGGGCGTTAAGGTCACGCGCCTTGCCTACGGTATTCCCGTGGGAGGCGACCTTGAGTATGCCGACGAGTACACGCTCGCGAGGGCGCTGGAAGGCAGGAACGAGATCTGATGAGCGAAAATACAAAAACCATTGCCCAAAACAAAAAAGCCCGCCACGACTATTTTGTCGAGGAGAGCTATGAGGCGGGCATAGAGCTCTGCGGAACCGAGGTAAAGTCGATCCGTCAGGGCAGGGTGAATTTAAAAGACAGCTGGTGCTCCGTTGATAAGGGCGAGCTCTTCGTCAACGGAATGCACATCTCGCCCTTTGATCAGGGCAATATATTCAACCGCGACCCGATGCGCGTAAGAAAGCTTCTTATGCACAAAAAAGAGATAAACCGCCTTTACGGTATCGTAAAGCAGACGGGCTACTCGCTGATACCGCTCAGCCTCTATTTTAAGGGCAGCAGGGTAAAGATGCAGATAGGACTCTGCAAGGGCAAAAAGCTCTATGACAAGCGCGAGGATATGGCAAAACGCGCCGCCAAGCGCGATATGGAGCGCGCGGTAAAGGAACAAAGAAGATAGAGCTAAATTGCGGCTTGAGCCGCAGCTAAATTGTTTCCTGCGGAAACAGCTAAATTATTTCGCTTCGCTCAATAGCTAAATTTTTCGCTAAACCGAAAAGCTGAATGTTCAGAACAACTTGCGAAGCAAATTTAGCTCGCGTAAGCGAATTTAGCTTGCCGAAGGCAAATTTCACTCGCCGTAAGGCGAATTTAGCTTAATATATGGGGATGTAAAGGTTTCGACGGGGAGAACGACCCCGGATAAGCGGGCGGCGGTGCGGAACCGCCATAAAATCCGTAAACTTAAAAATAACTGACAAAAATACAGTTAGAATGGCTGCTTGATGCAGCCCGTCCCTGCGCGGAGTACCTCGGCCGCGTAAGGGGCGTCGATCAGAGGTAAATGTGAACAGGGACCTGCTCCGCTCCCCGTCACACATCAGGAGCTGCCGACCCGTATAGCCTGTCGTTAGGCGGTACGGCGGGGGAGACCTAAAATAACGACTGCGCTCGGAGAAAATCCCGGCGAATTCTTTTCGGACACGGGTTCGATTCCCGTCATCTCCACCACGAAAACCCATCTTTTTTGCCTATCCTTGACAAACAAGTATTGGATGAACACCTACTTTTTCAGCGGCGGATTTGCCGTCAAGTGTGTCCTCTGATACAACAACAGAACGCCGTTTCAGTGTAAAAGCTGGAACGGCGTTTTTCTGTTTTTAAGACTCTTTTAATCCGCACATTCGATTTATTTACAAAATGTATTGGACAAGTTGATTTGAATATGATATGATATTTCTACGAAAAATCGAAATTGATAGGTGATGAAAAAATGATAAATCAATTATTTGAAA
>JBGULZ010000088.1:0-7084 GCA_045116595.1 Ruminococcus sp.
ATTCCCTTTTTAAGGGAAATGTCACGAAGTGACAAAAGGTTTGCCGACGTGCTAAGGTTGCCGACGTGCTAAGGTCCGCCCCTACGAAAAAACTTAAGTTAACGATATTGCCCTAATAGGGGAATCACCTTGCGGTCGCCTTACACGCCGATGCTTCCTATCAAACCGGTGCATAAATCGGAAAACGATCATTTCCTATCAACGGGCGAGCAATGCTCGCCCCTACAAATAAACCCATAACTAACACAAAAGCTGTCAATCTTTCGGTCAGCAGCTTATCGTTAATAGTCAATTATTATCGACCTTCCGAGAAATCGGGAGGTTTTTTATTTTTGTATTCTAATCCCGTGCTTGTCTGCATAAACTGTATCATTGAAAGTTTTCGGAGGAATGTTATGACAAAGGAAAATCGCAAAACTACCCTCGCGCTGAATTGCCTCAGCCCGCCCGTAAAAGCGGCGCTTGAACGCCATTCGGATTTTATTGAGGACAGCGTTACCGATATACATTTGCGCCTGAGCCGCCCGGTCGCGCTCACATCAATGGTGCAAAACTATTATATTTCAAACGGCGGCACGCTTTTGCGCGAGCCGTCGGACAAGGCTGTTGTGATAAACAAAGTCGGTCTTAATGAAACCTTCAACAAAATCTGCCGCTACTCTGTCTACAGCGTTCAGCGCGAGCTGACCAACGGCTTTGTCACTATCGCGGGCGGCCACAGGGCGGGTATCTGCGGAACCGCCGTGATGAACGCGGACAGCCTTACAAATATCCGCGACATAAGCTCAATAAATATCAGGCTCTGCAAAGAGGTCAAAGGTTGCGCAAAGCCGCTTATTACTTCAATAAACGACCCCGAAAAAGGCGTACTTATCTGCGGCGAGCCCTGCTCCGGAAAGACGACTATCCTGCGCGATATCGCTCGTTATATTTCTCTAAACGAAAATAAATCCGTTTCCCTTATCGACGAGAGGGGAGAGCTCGCCGCCGCTCTTGACGGAGAAAATCAAAACGACGTCGGCTTGTGCGACGTTTTCAGCGCCTACCCAAAGCACAAGGCGGTCGAGCACGCTCTGAGGTGTATGTCGCCCGATTACATAATCTGCGACGAGCTCGGTACCCTGACCGATGTAAAAGCAATTGAAAGCTGCGCAAACAGCGGCGTGAGCGTTATTGCCACGCTCCACTGTACAAGTACCGCCGGGCTCAAAAACAAGCCGAACGCCTTGGCTTTGCTCAAAACGGGCGCGTTCCAAAGCATAGTGTTCCTCGACAGCCGCAAAAACGCCGGCAGGATCAGGGAAATAATAAGGGCGGGTGATCTGCTTGCTCCTTAAACTTACGGGCTGCGCGCTGATAGCGCTGACGGGCTTGGGAGCGGGTTGTCTGCTCACCAAAAAGCTCGGCGCAAGGTGTGATCTCTTCGGAAAATTCTGCGTTTTTATCTCGCTGCTCCAAACCCGTATCAGGTACGACAGCGCTGATATATTCACGCTTGTTTCCTGCTGCGCGAAGGGTGCGGGGCTCGAGTGTTTTGAAAGCGCCGACGATACCCTGCCGTTTGCTGATTTTTGGAACAGCGAGATAGAAAAGATACCCAAGAAAGCAGGGTTAAATAATTCGGATAAAGAATTATTATCCGAGTTCGGAAGCCTGCTCGGCACGACCGATGTAGAAGGTCAGCTAAAGCACCTTGAGCTGTACGGGAGCATTTTCCAAAAGCGCCTGAAGGACAGCCAAGCCGAGTTCAGGGATAAATCGCGGATATACCGCGCTCTTGGGCTTTTCGGCGGTATCTCGGCAGCGTTAATTATTCTGTAAAGGAAATATAAATGGACGTAGAGTTAATTTTCAAAATAGCGGCAGTCGGAATTATCGTGGCGGTGCTGTCACAGCTTTTGATAAGGAGCGGCCGCGAGGAACAGGCGATGCTCACCACCCTCGCGGGCTTGATCGTTGTGCTGACGATGATAATCACCCAGATCAGCGCGCTGTTTGAGACCATCAAGCGGCTGTTCGATTTTTGATGGATATCATATCGGTTTGCGCTCTGGCGGTCGCCGCGGTAATAATCATCGTCACCCTAAAGCCCAAAAACGCCGAGGTCGCCGTTATGCTCGGCATCGCGGCTTGCGCGGTCATCATAATAAACCTGCTCGGCTACGCCTCTCAAATCACCCAAAAGGTCAGCGAGATCGCCGCCGTGTCGGGGATAAGCACGGGCTACATAGCGGTGCTGCTAAAGGTAGTCGGTATCTGCCTTGTGACGGAGTTCGCCGCCAATACCTGCCGCGACTCGGGCAGCTCATCGCTCGCGGGCAGCGTTACCCTGACGGGCAAGATACTCGTCACCATAGCCGCCCTGCCGCTTTATACGGATATACTTTCGACTGTAACAGATTTGATCGGAAGGTAAGACGTGAAAAGAATTTTTATAATATTTACTTCGTTTTTTATACTCCTTTTCGGCTCTGTTTTCACGGTTAACGCCGGGGAAAACAGCGAATATGAGTACGACTTTTCGGGGGTATATGACAGCCTTTCCGAGGACGCAAAGCAGCATTTGCTCGGTATCGGAGCCGACAGCGCCGACGCCGCTTCACTGTCAGATCTCTCGTTTGGGTCTATCCTGAAGGAGATAGAAAATATCGCTGCTGATAATGCGAAATCACCGCTCGGCGGGCTCGTTTCAATAACCGCCCTTTTGCTTATCTGCTCAATGCTCAGCGCGTACAAGTCCTCGCTCAGCCCCGAGCTCGGCTCAACGCTCAACACCGCGTCGGCGCTTTGCATATGCTGCGCCGTGCTGAATCCCGCGATAGTCACCATAAGCTCGGCGTGCGATATGATCGTGAACGCCTCAAACCTTATGCTCGCCTTTGTGCCGGTCGCGGGAGCGCTGATGATTAGCTCGGGTCAGCCGTTCGGCTCGGCGGCGTACTGCGCTTCCGTTATCGCCGCGGGGCAGGGGGTAGCTCAGGCGGCTCAGAGGATAATACTGCCGTTTTTGAATATGTTCCTCGGGCTGTCCGTTTCGGGAGGGCTGTCGCCCGACATCAATTTAAGCGGCTTCACATCGTTTATATCAAAGGCTTTCAAGTGGCTTTTGGCATTTGTGATGATGATTTTTACCTCGGTGCTCGGAATAAAACAGGTCGTCACAAATTCGCTCGACAACGTATCGGGCAGGACGGTGCGGTTCGCGCTCAGCTCATTCGTGCCCGTGGTCGGCTCGGCGCTGTCGGAGGCTTACAGGACAGTGTCGGGCAGTATCTCCATACTCAAATCGGGCTTGGGAGTGTTCGTTATAATCGCCGTCGCCGTGACCTTTTTGCCGGTACTTGTCAACTGTCTGCTCTGGTCGCTCGCGCTGAAAACAGGCAAAGCCACGGCGGAGGTGCTCGGGCTCGGGCAAAGCGCTGTTTTGCTCGACGGCATAAGCTCGGTGTTTTCGGTGATCATCGCGATCATCCTGTGCGTCGCGGCGGTGTTCATAATCTCCGCGGCAATGGTGTTTATGATCGGGGGCGCGTCGTGAACGGGATCGCAACTGTCGCGCTGACGGTATGCTGCGCGTCGCTTATCTGCGCGCTTGTCTCAAATTTTGTCAGCGACCAAAGTATAAAGAGGGTGTTAAACCTCGTGCTCGGCGCGTTCGTTGTCTGCTCGCTGATATTCCCCGTCAGGGCGGCGGTGAACGGCATCAAAAGCGGTTATGATGAGATGACCGAAAATTATGAAGCAGCCGCTACCTTTGACGAGGCGGCGTATAACGCTCAGATAGTATCGCAGACGCGCAAAAACCTTGAGCGGACGCTTATCGCCATCCTCAACCAAAACGGTATCTACCCCCAAAAAACGGAGATAATTCTATCTGTTCATAACGATAACAGCATAATTATCTCACAAGCCCGCATATATATAGACAAAGGCTGTACACAGACGGGTCTGATCTCACAGCTGACGATTCAAAACTTCGGGATCGAACCGAATATAATAACGGAACAGGATGAAAATGACTGACAGGCTTAAAAAGATTTTTGACAGCGGAAAGCTCCGCAGGATAATCATTATCTCGGGGATCGCGGGGATAGCGCTGATTTTTATTTCAAACTTCATTAACGCGGGGGAGCTCCGCGGCAGCGAAAGGGATGATCGTTTTTCGGTATCGGAATACAGCAAACAGATAGAAAGCGACCTTGAAACGCTTATTACTCACATTGACGGAGCGGGCGCTGCAAAGGTTATGCTGACTATGGAAAACAGCGTGGAATATGTTTACTTAAAAGACAGCACAACAAAAACAAAGGAAGTTCAGCCTGTAATAAGAGGCGTGCTTGTCGTATGCGAAGGCGGTGACGATCCTGTTGTTGTCGAGCGCGTGACCCAAGCGGTGACAAAAGCCCTTGACATATCAACGGCAAAAGTATGTATATCAAAATTATCTGGTTAAAGGTCGGTAGTATTATGAAATTTCAAAAAAAGCATGTTATAGCCGCAGCACTTGTTTTGGCTTTGGGCGCGGCGGTTTATGTCAACTGGCAGTTCACAACGAACAACAACACAAGCGTAAAGGAGCTCGGCGCGGCGTCTTATGTCAACGCCACGGCAGCGGCTACCGCCGATCAGGCAAAGCAGACCTCGGCGCAGTCAAAGGAACAGCAGAGCTTTTTTGCGAATGAGCGCACCAAGCGGCAGAGCACGCAGGATAAGGTGCTCGATGAGGCAAAGGAGATATTTAAGCTCGATGACGCCGGTGAAGCGGAAGTGTCGGAAGCTCAAAAGAATGTGGAAAAAACGCTTAAAAACTTCACCATCCAAGACAGCATAGAGAGCATTATCAAGGCAAAGGGCTTTTCGGACTGTCTGTGCACCATCAGCGACGAGGGCGTATCGGTCATCGTTCCCGAGAGCGAGCTAAACGATAATTCCGTGCTCGTAATAGACGACGCGGTCGTGACGCATTACGACGTCGCGTATGAAAATATCTCCATAATCGGCGCATGACATAGCTAAATTGTTTCCTTTGGAAACAGCTAAATTATCTCGCTGTGCTCGATAGCTAAATTGCACTTGCGCGCAGCTAAATTCGCTTCGCGAGCTGGCTTATTGCTTTTCAAAGTTTTAAGTCAGCTTTTTATGTTTACTTTTGATTTAAAATATGCTATAATATAACCTGTATTAAAATGTAAAGTTGGGATATTATGTGCAAAGAAGAAGTTAAGCTTTCGAGGAGCGAAATGCGCGAGCAGGCTTTTATGCTTTTGTTCTCAAAATCCTTTGACGATCAGCCGCTTGAGGAGACTATCGAGGATAACGCCGAGATGTTCCGCGGCGGAGTGTGCCCCTACGCGCAGGCGGTCGTTTCCGGGATAGAGGACAAGCAGGAGGAGATCGACGCCGTTATCTCCGCAAAGCTCAAAAAGGGCTGGTCTATCCGCAGGCTTTCAAAGCCGTCGCTGGCGATTTTGAGGCTCGCGGTGTACGAGATCAATTACCTTGAAAATATCCCCGACGGAGTCGCCGTCAACGAGGCGGTAGAGCTCGCGAAAAAATATACCATCGACGAGAGTGGATTTATCAACGGTATCCTCGGCTCGGTCGTCAGGGAAAAAGAGGGTAAACAATGAGCCTGTTTTTAGGGATAGATACCTCAAACTACACTACCTCCTGCGCCCTCTACGACAGCGAAACAGGTGAGATCGTCCAGCAGAAAAAGCTCCTGCCCGTAAAGGAAGGTCAGCTCGGACTGCGCCAGAGCGACGCGGTGTTCCACCACACGGCTCAGCTTCATTCGCTGTTCTCAGACCTTGTCAAAGATGTTGATACAAAGCAGATAGCCGCGGTCGGCGCGTCAAACAGACCGAGACCGCTTAAGGGTTCATATATGCCGTGTTTCACAGTAGGAGAGAACACGGCAAAAATTTTATCATCCGCGCTCAAAGTACCTCTTTACACATTCTCGCACCAAGAGGGTCACATAGCCGCCGCGCTCTACAGCGCAAAAAGGGAGGACCTGTTTGATAAAAGATTCCTCGCCTTTCATGTCAGCGGAGGCACTACCGAGGCGGTCATCGCGAACGGCAGCGGCTGTGGCTTTGAGCTTGAAGCCGCCGCAAAGACGCTCGACCTCAACGCGGGACAGGCTGTCGACAGGGTAGGGCTTATGCTCGGATTAAAATTCCCGTGCGGCGCCGAGCTTGAAAAGCTCGCTCTTAAAAATACTGAAAAAATCAAGGTCAAACCGACTCTCAAGGGCTGCGACTGCTGCCTTAGCGGTGTTGAAAACCTCTGCCAAAACCACATCAAAAACGGCAAAAGCGCAGAGTTCACAGCGGCGTTTTGCATTGAGTATATCCGCGCATCACTTGAAGAAATGACCGACAAAATACTGCAAAAATACGGCGATATGCCCGTTGTTTACGCGGGCGGAGTGATGTCGAACTCAATTATAAATAATTCTTTTACAGAAAAATACAACGCTGTTTTCGCACAGCCTGTTTTTTCAGCGGACAACGCGGCGGGCACAGCCTGCCTATGCTACAGGAAGTTTAGCGATGTACACACCTGAATTCAAAAAGCCAGCTATGCTGAGCGTTACTCAGCTTACAAACTACATAAAATCGCTTATCGAGGGCGAGCCCGCGCTGCGGACTGTCTTTTTGACGGGCGAGATCTCAAACCTCGGCAGCTACGCTTCGGGACTCTACTTCTCGCTTAAGGACAGCGGCGCGGTTATCTCCGCCGTGATGTTCAAGTATCAGGCAAGGAGCCTTAAATTCAAGCCCGAAAACGGACAAAAGGTTATCTGCGTCGGCAGGATTGAGCTCTACGCTCCGCGCGGTCAGTACCAGATTATCATTGAGAGTATGCAGCCCGACGGCGTCGGCGCGCTGAACCTCGCGTATGAGCAGCTAAAGGAAAAGCTTGAAAAAGAAGGGCTGTTTGACAGGCGGTATAAAAAACCTATCCCAAAAATGCCCAAGACCGTCGGGGTTATAACCTCACCCTCGGGAGCCGCGGTGCAGGATATCAAAAACGTGCTCTACAGGCGCTATCCGCGTATAGACGTTGTGATGTGCCC
>JBGULZ010000089.1:0-2151 GCA_045116595.1 Ruminococcus sp.
TTAAAACAGCTGCCATCCTTTATTGAGGATGACAGCCTTTTTTTGTTTATATATCTACGTTATGACCCGCCGTTGCAGAAGATGTGATTAAAATACCAAACCTTTCCAAAGGCGGATTGCGGTGTCGCCGCCGCGACTAATACATTATCTCTTTCTTACGCATTACAAAGAGGATAAGCGATGAGATCGTTATGACCGCGAGGGAAATCAGCGCGTATAATACGCCGCCGGTAGGTACGCTGCCGGGCCCCGGGGATTCGGGTTTATCGTTATTATCATCAGGACCTGCCGTGGGAGCTGTCGGCTGCGTTATTTGTGTCGCGGCAGTCGATTGAACCGTTGCGGCAGTGCTTTGAACCGGAACTAAAACCGTGCCGATAACCGAGCCGTTTTGGTCGGTCACAGGCTCTACGCCTGGGCGGGACGGGGATTCCGTCGCCTGAACAAAGTTAGAAGCAGTCAGGGTAGTCATTTTTGTGAGTCGTTCGGACAGCGGATCCAAACCGAGGTTTTCGACTGAATCGCTGACGACATATATCTCTTCGTTTGGATCGGAATAGCCCGTCTTAGGGTCGATCTCAGACACGATCATATTCTCAACAGTCAGATCTATCTTTGACAGGATGGGCTCGTCGGGGCTGATATTTATCACGTCAAACACGATTTGGACAAATGGCTTATCCTGGCTTGAAAAATCAAACAGACCCATACTTGTTGCGCAGTAGCTGATCTTGCCCTTGTCGGGGAACGACATCACCGAGTTCGGCCCGATCGAGGAGCAAACGCTTTGCGACGGGTTCTTTTCAAGATCAAACTTTAGGGATTCAGTGTCGTAGATAAGGTTCCAGTTTACGCTAAGGATATTCTTTGTCGAGTGGAGCCAGTAGGTGACAGTTATCTCCTTTGTGTTCGCGTTATATTCCGCGGCGGATTTCGGGAAAAAGTTTGATATAGCGTTGACCGTCAGAGCCGGGAACTTTGCCGGGATTATTGACTCGGTGGTAGCAGCTGCCGAACCGGACGGATCGGTCGACTCAGTGTAAGCAGACGGGTCTGTATAGCCGGGATCAACGGTGTTATCCTGCGCGCCGCCGTCAAACTCCTCCGCATATGCGGTGAATAAAGAAACGATAACCAAAAAGGCGGTGAGTATAACTACAAAAGCCCTTGCAATAGCGGGATTTTTCATTATTCTCACCTCCGTTGTTTTTTCATAATATATTTAATTTATTATACTACATATCGCAATAAAAATCAAGGTTGCGCAAGCGACAAAAGGGTTACCGTTGTGCTAAGAATGCCCCCGCCTTAGAACAAACGCTTGATTCACCGCTCGAAGGTCGGTCAAGACCGACCCCTACGGATGTTATAGAAAAGTTGTGCTATTGGAAACGCAGCCCCCTCCGACCAATTCGCTCCAAGCGAATTGCCCACCTCCCCCGTAACAAGTGACGGGGGAGGCTTTAAATAAACTCTAAAATAAAAAGTTTAAACCAAAAACACTTTCGACATTACTGCCGAAAGTGTTTTTAAGTTAATTATTTACAGATTATTTGCTTGAACGTCTCTTGCGGGCGTAATAGAATACGCCGAGACCTGCAAATAAGAGAGTAGCGATAAGAACGGGTGCTGCGAAATCGCCTGTTGCGATCGAGCCGTTAGAATCGTTGCTGCCTGATCCTTCGTCAGATGTTGAGCCTGAGCTTGAGCCGGCGTCATTTGTGTCGGGATCGGGGATAGTTGTCTCAGCTGCAGCGGGAGCTACAGTTGTAGTCTCGGGATTTGTAGGTGTTTCAGGTGCAGTTGTATCTTCCCAGTACTTACCTGTGAAGTTACCGAATACTACATAATCCAGATTAGGTGTTCCGTCATAAGCGTCGGTGTGCTTTCTGAGAACAAAGTCTGTCTTTTCCTGAACAGTCTCTTCAGCGATAAGAACGTTGCCCTGGTCGTCAACCTTGAGGCCTTCCTTCTCGATGCACATTTCCTTTGTAGGCCAGATACCGAACTCGCCGTTGCCATAGTAGAAGTAGAACGCACCGTCAAGACCTGCCATACCACTTACAGGAGAAACCTGAGCTCTGTCAGTGTTTACAGTATCAACTACAAATACCATATCATCAAGGTAATGATAAATGCTGTCATCTTCTT
>JBGULZ010000090.1:0-5328 GCA_045116595.1 Ruminococcus sp.
CCCTGACACGCGGAGCGTTTTAGGGGAGGTGTCAGCTCTGCTGACGGAGGGGTCTTGCTTTCCGTCAGCGCGAGGTATGATATGTAAAGGAAAGCGTAGTATAAACAAAAGGTATAACCCCTCAGTCGCATACGCGACAGCTCCCCTAAAGTGCTTTCGCACGTCAGGGGAGCCTTTTTGATTTAATCGTCAATTAAACTATTATCGACTTTCCGCTCATTTCCTCGGGTTGGTCGAGGTTCATAATTTTCAGCATAGTCGGGGCGATATCAGCCAAAACTCCGCCTTCTCTTAGCTCGCAGTCGTAACCGATAACGCAGAAGGGAACGGGGTTGGTGGTGTGCGCCGTAAAGGGCTCGCCGTCGGAGTCGATCATCTTGTCGGCGTTGCCGTGGTCAGCGGTTATGATCGCCGCGCCGCCCTGAGCAAGAACCGCGTTGATTACCTTTCCAACGCACTCGTCAACAGCCTCAACAGCCTTGACAGCCGCCTCAAACACGCCTGTGTGGCCTACCATATCGCAGTTAGCGAAGTTGAGGACTATCATATCGTACTTGCCGCTCTCGATAGCGGGGAGCAGCTTGTCGGTGACGATGTAGGCGCTCATCTCGGGCTGCAGGTCATATGTAGCGACCGAGGGTGATTTTACAAGGATCCTGTCCTCGCCGTCGTACTGCTTCTCAACGCCGCCGTTAAAGAAGAAGGTTACGTGAGCGTACTTTTCGGTCTCGGCTATCCTTAGCTGCTTCATACCGAGCGAGCTGATGTATTCGCCCATGGTGTTAACAAGCGTCTGGGGCTTGAAAGCTACCTCAACGTTGGGCATAGTCGCGTCGTACTGGGTCATACATACATAGTAGAGCGGGAACAAGCCGCCTCTCCTCTCAAAGCCCTTGAAGTCGGGGTCAACAAGAGTCCTTGTGATCTCGCGCGCTCTGTCGGGGCGGAAGTTGTAGAAGATAACGCTGTCGTCAGCCTGTATCGCCTTGCCGCCCTTGACTACGGCGGGGATAACGAACTCGTCGGTAACGCCGTCCTCGTAGCTCTTTTTGACCGCGCAGACGGGGCACTCAGCCTCAACGCCCTCGCGGTAGACCATAGCGGCATACGCCTTTTCTACGCGCTCCCAGCGGTTATCTCTGTCCATTGCGTAGTATCGTCCCATAACGGTGGCGATCTTGCCTACGCCGATCTCGTCAAGCTTTGCCATACATTCCTCGATGTAGCCTGCCGCCGATGAGGGAGGCACGTCACGTCCGTCGAGGAAGGCGTGGATATAAACATCCTTTAAGCCCTTCTTTTTGGCGAGCTCGAGGATACCGTAGAGGTGGGTCATATGGCTGTGGACGCCGCCGGGGGAGAGCAGACCCATAAGGTGGAGAGAGCTTCCCTTTTCAAGCGCGTTGTCCATAGCGGTGACGATTGGCTCAACGTCCTTGAGCTTGTCCTCGTTTATTGTCTTTGTGATCCTTGTCAGCTCCTGATACACGATCCTGCCGGCGCCGATGTTTGTGTGGCCGACCTCGCTGTTGCCCATCTGACCGTCCGGCAGACCTACGTCCATACCCGACGCGCCGATCTGAGTCAGCGGATTTTCGGCAAAGAATTTATCGAGATTCGGAGTGTTGGCAGCAAGGATGGCGTTAGCCTTTTCCTCGCCCTTTTTGCCCACGCCGAAGCCGTCAAGAATCATTAAAAGCATAGGTTTTTTCATACGAATTTCCTTTCTGTAGGGGCTTCCTTATCATAGCTTGCGCTGAATCACACGCAGCCCCCTCAGTCGCTTATGCGACAGCTCCCCCGTAGCTAAAGCGACGGGGGCGCCTTTAAAATGTCAGTTGATTATTTGCTCGCAGCCTTAACGATCGCCGCGAACTTCTCTGCTACGAGTGAAGCTCCGCCGATGAGTCCGCCGTCTACGTTTGTCTTTGAGAGGAGCTCGTCGGCGTTGCCGTCGTTCATTGAACCGCCGTACTGGATGGTAACGGCGTCGGCTGCTGCCTGATTGTAGAGCTTAGCGAGCTGAGCGCGGATGAACGCGCATACTTCCTCTGCCTGGTCGGCGGTAGCTGTTTTGCCCGTGCCGATAGCCCAAACAGGCTCGTAAGCGATAACTACGTTTTTGAGCTCGTCCTCGGTAACATCCCAGAGGTCAAGCTTGATCTGGCGCGCGATGACTTCCTCGGTGATGTCGCACTCGCGCTCCCAAAGGAGCTCGCCTACGCATACGATGGGCTTTAAGCCTGCCGCAAGCGCAGCCTTGGTTCTCTTGTTTACGGTCTCGTCTGTCTCGCCGAAGTACTGGCGTCTCTCGGAGTGACCGAGCACAACGTACTCAACGCCGATCTCCTTGAGCATACCGGTCGAGATCTCGCCGGTGAAAGCGCCGCTCTCTGCCCAGTGGCAGTTTTCAGCGCCGATTTTTACGTTGGTGCCCTTAGTTGCCTCGACCGCAGCAGCGATGTCAACATAGGGAACGCACGCGATGACCTCGCAATCGGCGTCAGCCACGAGGGGAGTGATCGCGTTAAGTAAAGCGGTAGCCTCGCTGGGAGTTTTGTTCATCTTCCAGTTGCCCGCGATGATAGCTTTTCTTTTAGCTTTATCCATAGTATAATAATTCCTTTCGAGAATAATGATGTTGTAGCGAAATTGTTTCCGTTGGAAACAGCTAAATTATTTCGCTTCGCTCAATAGCTAAATTGCGCTTGCGCGCAGCTAAATTCCTTCGGAGCTGATTCTTTTGGTTACCGTCAGCTCGCGTCAGCGAATTTAGCGTGCCGAAGGCACATTTAGCTTGCCGAAGGCAAATTTAGCTACGGCGCAAGCCGTAATTTAGCTGTAATTTGCAGAGCAAATTACTTGTCTGCGATGACCGCGATGCCGGGGAGAGTCTTGCCCTCGAGGTATTCGAGAGAAGCGCCGCCGCCTGTTGAGATGTGGCTCATCTTGTCGGCAAAACCGAGCTGGATAACAGCAGCCGCGCTGTCGCCGCCGCCGATGATGGTTGTAGCGTCTGTCTCTGCAAGAGCCTTTGCTACCGCGATAGTACCGGCAGCGAGGGTCGGGTTCTCAAATACGCCCATAGGTCCGTTCCAAACAACGGTCTTTGCGTTCTTAACAGCGTCAGCAAAGAGAGCCTGAGTCTTGCTGCCGATGTCGAGGCCTTCCATATCAGCCGGGATAGAGTCAACGTCAACGACCTGTACGTCGATGGGTCCGTCGATGGGATCGGGGAATGAAGCCGCGATAGTTGTGTCAACGGGGAGGAGGAGCTGCTTGCCGAGATCCTCAGCCTTTTTGATCATATCCTTGCAGTAGTCGATCTTTGTGTCGTCTACAAGTGACTTGCCGACCTCTTTGCCCTGAGCCTTGAGGAAGGTGTATGCCATACCGCCGCCGATGATGAGTGTGTCGCACTTCTCGAGGAGGTTAGAGATAACGTTGAGCTTGTCAGCGACCTTTGCGCCGCCGAGGATAGCTACGAAGGGACGAACGGGAGTTTCTACAGCGTTGCCGAGGTAGTTGATCTCCTTCTGCATAAGGTAACCAACGGCTGTGTCCTTGATGTGATCTGTAACGCCCGCGGTTGAGCAGTGAGCGCGGTGAGCGGAGCCGAAAGCGTCCATTACGAATACGTCGGCAAGAGAAGCGAGCTCGGTTGAGAAGGGCTCAAGGTTCTTTGTCTCTTCTTTTCTGAAACGGGTGTTCTGAAGAAGAACAACGTCGCCGTCCTTCATCTCTGCGACAGCCTTCTTAGCGTTTTCGCCTACGACCTCGTCGTCATTTGCGAATACTACTTCCTGACCGAGGAGCTCTGAAAGACGAGCTGCCGCGGGAGCGAGGCTGAACTTTTCTTCGGGGCCGTTCTTGGGCTTGCCGAGGTGAGAGCAGAGGATAACCTTGCCGCCGTCAGCGATAAGCTTTTTGATTGTGGGGAGGGCTGCCTGGATCCTGTTGTCGTTTGTGATAACGCCGTCCTTGAGGGGCACGTTAAAGTCAACACGGACCAAAACCTTTTTGCCTTTTACGTTGATGTCGTCAACTGTAACTTTGTTTAGCTGCATAGTAAATACATCCTTTCGTTTATTAAAATTGAATTTTTTACATTCATATACATTATACAACGGAATGGGGATTTTTACAATAGAATTTGAGAAAAAATGTTATAAAATAGAGTAGTTTAAAGCCTCCCCCAACACTTGTTTTGGGGGAGGTGGCATTTTGCTTGCAAAATGACGGAGGGGGGCTTCCTTCCCGTCAGCATAGAATTTTGTTAAAGAAGACGGGGTGAGGGAGGATGTGACGCCCCCTCAGTCACTTCGTGACAGCTTTTTCTGGCGAAAACGGCACCCCTTTTGTCGCTTTGCGACATTTCCCCCGGTGGGGGAATTTCCCAAAGCACAACTGTGCGTTGGGGGAGCCTTTAAATGTGTTTTATTCATTATTAATAGCGTTTTGAATTTCATCAAAATTATTGAAATGTTGTCTGTTAGTATCAGCAGAGATTTGGTTTGATTCTGTTATTGCGTCTTTGTTTACATCCTCCCATCTGTGCCTGTGCAATTCTCCCTTATTCAAAAGATCGGGGTAATCCCACTGCCGCAGCACCTCGTATACCGCTATTGCCGCGGAGTTTGAGAGGTTCAGGCTCCTTGCCTCGTCCATCATCGGGATCCGCAGGGTCTGATCGGGGTACTGCATAAGCAAATGCTCGGGCAGTCCGCGCGTCTCTTTGCCGAAAACAAGGTAGCAGTTGTCAGGGTATTCTATGTCGGAGTGGCGGTGGGTCCCCTTTGTAGAGAAAAAGAAGTATTTGCCGCCCTTTGTCTTTTCGAAAAAATCATTGAGGTCGTCGTAGTAGGTGATGTCGAGCAAATGCCAGTAGTCGAGCCCGGCGCGCTTTAGCTTTTTGTCGTCGGGCTCAAAGCCCATCGGGCGCACAAGGTGGAGCGCCGCGCCTGTAGCCGCGCAGGTTCGGGCGATATTGCCGGTGTTTTGGGGAATCTCGGGTTCAACGAGGACGATGTTTAATTTTGCCAAAATTTGTCATTCCTTTTTTGTTAAATGTTTTATCGTTTATTATATTTTAGAATACAAACAATAATTTTGCAAGTATTTCAGTCCGCTTTTTGAGTCCGCCTTTTTAAAATATTTGTTTAGCGGTCAGGTTCTATCAACAGCGGGTCGGAAATTTGCTTAAAGCTATATAATACCGCTATCATTCGCTTGCGCAAAAATGGCGGTATGGGGAACAGAGGTGATAAAATGAACAAACCCGTAATGAATATGGTCAAAGGCGTCGCGATCGGTATGGCGGCAGGTATG
>JBGULZ010000091.1:0-2646 GCA_045116595.1 Ruminococcus sp.
GCCGCAGGAAATGCACTTTTCATCGTCGATCTGCGCGGCGTTATCATCGTTGATATTGATAGCTTTGATTTTGCAAGCGTTTTGACACGGACGCTTGCGGTTAGCTATAGCGGAATACGGGCATACCTTGGCGCACTGGCCGCATTCGATGCATTTGCTTTTATCGATATGAGCCACATGGTTGTAGTCAAAGGAGATCGCGCCACGCTTGCAAACATCCTCGCAACGGTGCGCCAGACAGCCGCGGCAGGAGTCCGTGACCTCATAACCGGCGGCGGGACATTCGTCACAGGCGATGTCGATCACTTCTATTACGTTTTGGCGTTCAGAGTTTCCGCCCATGGCGATTTTGACGCGCTCGGCGAGGATCGCCCTTTCTTTATATACGCAGCAGCGCATGGTCGGCGTTTTGCCGGGAACGATGATTTTCGGAATATCCAGCACGTTCTCAAGCAGCGTATCGTTCCACGCCTGCCGCGCTACCTCGCGCAGGACCTTGTATTTCAGATATTGTACCTTGGTATCAAATTTTCTTAGTTTATTCATATCATTCACCTAAAAATAACTGACCTTGATGCGTTTGCCCATCAGCTTGAGCGCCTTTGAAAGCTCCTGCACCAAATTCATCTTGATGTTGAAATTGATTGGTAAGTCGGGGTTTTGATGTGCCGGGTTAACAGCCTTGCCTACATAAAAATTTATATCCGTCGCTTCCTCAAACAACAGACGGCTTATAAGCGAAGCGCCGTCATTGCTGTAGCCCCATTCCTCATAGGAGTCGTTGTTTTGAACATAGTCGTTGGCGTATTCAACCACCTTGTTGACGGTGATGACGCCCTCGGTGACTAAATCAACGCCCTCAAGCTCCGCTATAGGCGGCACATCGCTCTTTTCAAAGTTGAGCTTCGGCCTGAGCGGCTTGCGCAGCCACTTGGCGGCAATAGAAGACGTTGTTCCGCCGCAGATGATGTGCTTGCCCTCCTTAGAGAAAAACAGGCTCATCATCCGGTCGCAGTCGTCCCTGTCGGAGGGAGGGCCGAAAAGAATGTTCATAGGAACGCGCTTGCGGATCTTGATAACGCAGGCGGTCGCGTCGTCGCCCGGTTTACCGTCGTATAGACGGTTGACCTCGTCGATCAGCATTGTGGAAAGCACCTTGGCAGTGAAGCCGCCTTCCGACATACCCAGCATATATTCCGCGATATCCTCCCATTTCCAGCCGAAGTTATAAGCGATACCTATCCCCGCGTGAGGACAGCCGTCGCTCATTGCGATGATAATGTCATCCTCCATTAAGCGGATAACGGATTTATAAATCTTTTTTCCGCCGATATTGAGCTCGGTTTTGGCGTAATCGAAGAGTGCGCCGTCGCGAATATAAATAATGTGAGGATTATCATATTGTATCAGCTCGATAGTACGGGAGTTGATGATGTGCATAATAGTAAAGGTTGAGTACGCAACCCCGCGCACCGAGCAGACAGGGAGCGTTGCGGCAATGGTAGACACACATTCCTCCAAGGGCAGGCCCTCCGCCATCATGGTCGAGATGATCTTGGAGGTAAGCGTAGAAAGAATACTTGCCTTTACTCCGCTGCCCATACCGTCCGCCAGCACAATAACGGTAGAATCATTGCTCTGTTCGACGATATCGATATGGTCGCCGCATAGCTGTTCGCCGTCATGGTTAATGCTTTTGTAGCCGATTTCCGCACATAAATCATTCATCCTTGATCGACTCCTTCAGCTTTGACAGCGCAATTTTTGTTTCCGCGGCAGTTTCTCCCAGCAGTGAAGCGATTTCCTGCACGATACGCATTTGCTTATCAACCACCTTGTCGGCGACTTCTACCGTCTGACGGCTGATATCCTCCTTGCGTTGACGCGCGGCTTCTTCCTCGGTGACGTCCGACATAATACATATCAGCATATTGCTTTCTTTGTCGGGAACTACCGTCATTTCCACATAGCGGTCATACTCGGCCAAAAATGTACGCTCGTTGTATATTCCGCGGTGGGTGGACTGCACGTTCATAAACGGCAGCGGATCGAGGATCCGCACTACCTGTGAGCCCATTATATCCGACGCGGCACGCAGATTCAATATTTTCAGCGCGGCGGAATTTATTTGCTGTACCTCCAGCAGATCGTTAACGACGATCAAGCCGTTGGGTGTGTTTTTAACTATCGTGTCCGAAAAGCTTTCCGCTTTGTCCTTCAAAAACGGCAGACACATTGAGATCTCAGCCTTGCCCTGATAAATGGCAACTGCCTTTTCGCGGCAGGTATCGTAGCCGCAGGAACCGCAGTTCAGCTCCTGAGAGGGCTTGAATTTACCCATTTGCCGCAAAATCTGGTTGATCTCATAATCAGAGGGCTTTGTAGAACGCTGCGCGATGAACTCGAAGATTTTCTTTGTCTCGACCGCTTCGGGCTGGTCGACCTCAAAATCAAGCTTACCGGCGTATTTGGCAACGGCAGTGTAATCGCTGACAGGGTTCAGGCGGTGCTTTTCCATAACGGGACCGCCGACGCAGCTTCCGGCGCAGGCGCTCATTTCAATAAAAGCCTTGTGAACATTGCCGTCCTCAATGTCTTTCAGGGCGGCAATACAGTTTTCCACCCCGTCGATCGCAAAGTAAGTAT
>JBGULZ010000092.1:0-5816 GCA_045116595.1 Ruminococcus sp.
TTACCGTGCAGCCCCTCCCGGCAACAGAACGCGAACTCGATGAAGCATTCAATGAGGTGATGCGGCTGCTGCACGAATAAAAAAGCGCCGCCTGTGGAGCTGGCACTCCAAAAGACGGCATGAGTAAATAACTCGTTTTCTTTATAACACAATATGAGGTAAAAAGTCAATGATTATTCAAAAATCGGATTTCATATCCATAATCAAACCGCTGAAAGCCGCTATTTCATCGAAACTCACGGGCAACACCGAAGGGGTACTCGTGAAAGATAACCTTATTATCGCCGATAACCACGAATACACGATAGCCGCGGAGTTCAAATGCTCTGAAAAACCGTTCGTTTTACCGAAGCGGGCCATCGAACTGATCGAAAGCCTGCCGGAAGGCCAGATCAAGATAGAGCCGGGCGAAAAGGACGTGCTGATCAAGAGCGATGCCGGAAACGGTCGTTTTTCAACTGTACCGGCAGACGCATTCTATATCAGCAACCCGCTTTCAGTGAATAAAGCCGAAACATGCGCCTTCAGCGCTTCAACGCTGTGTGATCTGCTCTCCAGAGTGATCTACGCCTGCGCACACGATAACAGCGTGCACAGCGGCGTCCTGATCGAAGCGGACGGCGAGGAACTGCACCTTGCTGCAATGGACGGGTACCGGTTGGCGATCGCACACACAAAACAGAACAGCACCTTCAAGGCTATTCTGCCCGCGACCGCTGCCGCAAAGTTGATCTCGCTCGGCATAACCGGAAACATATCGATTCAGGCGACAAAAAACGCGATCTGCATCAGCACAGAGGGATATACAATCGCCACAAAGCTGTTGGCCGGGAATTTTGTAGATTACCGCGCCGCAGTGCCGAAAGCACACACCGCAACGCTGGAGATTGACCGCGGCGAGCTTGCCGACGTGATCACCAGATCGCTGATCTGCAGCTACAGCGGCACGGAGAAAGCGCCTATCAAGCTCGAATACAACGGCGGCATGCTGAAAATACGGAGTATATCAACCGTAGCTGACTATGATGCTGAGATTGCTGCCCGTCTGATCGACGGCACCGAAGAAATCAAAATCGGCTTGAATGGAAAATACCTGCTCGACGCGTTGAAGACCTATGCGGAAGAGAAGGTAACTCTGGAATACAACGGAACTTTGAAGCCGCTTGTAGTCAACGGGGCGATGCTGACCTCCATCGTAATGCCTGTCAGGATCAAATGAGGCGCGACGATGGACTACATGGAGTTTTTGCGATCGAAAGTGATCACTGCAAATGAAAGCGGATTTGATATTTCGCTCGATGAAGTAAACACCTCGTTGCTTCCTCATCAGAGAGATGCTGTAGTGTGGGCCGTGAAAGGCGGGTGCCGTGCCATGTTTGAGAGCTTCGGGCTCGGAAAGACCGTGCAGGAGCTTGAATTCTGCCGGATCACAACGGAACACGACGGTGGTAAAGCACTGATCGTACTTCCGCTCGGCGTGAAACAGGAGTTTCAGCGGGACGCCGTTCAGCTGCTCGGTATGCTTGCGCCGCCTTACGTGCGCACCGCCGCGGAAATCGAAGCCTGCGAAGCAACGATCATGCTGACGAACTATGAGCGTGTACGTGACGGCGATATCGATCCAGAAGTATTCACAACCGTCTGTCTTGACGAAGCCAGCGTGCTGCGCAGCTACGGTACAAAAACCTATCAGACGTTCCTGCCGAAGTTCCGAAGCGTGAAATACAAGCTCGTTGCCACGGCCACGCCGGATCCGAACAGATACAAGGAGATCATCCACTATGCCGGTTTCCTCGGCGTGATGGACACCGGACAGGCGTTGACGAGATTCTTTCAGCGCGACAGCACGAAGGCGAATAACCTTACGCTGTACCCGCACAAGGAAGATGAATTCTGGTTGTGGGTGAGCTCGTGGGCGCTGTTCCTGCAATCGCCGGCAGATCTCGGATATGACCCGACAGGCTACGAACTGCCGCCGCTGAAAATCAATTATCACAAGCTCGGATCTGACGTAACCTTCGATACTGAACGCGACGGACAGGTGCGGATCGTAACTGACGCATCTGAGGGGCTGACCGCCGAAATGCGCGAGAAGAAGTATTCCATTGCCGCCCGTGTTGCAAAGATGAAAGAGATCGTAGACGCCGAGCCGGGTGAACACATCATACTCTGGCATGATCTGGAAGACGAACGCCGCGCCATCAAAGCCGCGCTCCCGGAAGCTGTGGAGGTTTACGGTGCGCAGGATCTCGACGTCAAAGAGCAGCGCGTGATCGACTTCGCCGAGGGTAAGACCCGGCTGCTGGCCACCAAAAAAGAGATCTCCGGTCAGGGCTGCAATTTTCAGAAGCATTGCCATCGCGCTATATTCGTCGGCATAGATCACAAGTTCAATGATTTCATACAGGCCATCCACCGCATTTACCGCTTTTTGCAGACTGAAAAAGTCGTGATCGATATTATCTACACCGAGAAAGAACAATCCATACTGGACGATCTTCTCGCCAAGTGGGAGCGATACAATCAGCAGGCGGCAAAAATGCAGGCGCTGATCAAGGCGAACGGCCTCAGTAATACGCTGATCGCCGAGAAAATGCAGAGAAGCATAGGAGTAAACAGAGTGATAGTCACAGGTAAACACTATACCGCGGTTCTGAACGATTGTGTGGAAGAAGTCAAAACAATGCCGGATAACTCGGTCGATCTGATCCACACCTCGATCCCGTTCAGCAACCATTATGAATATACCCCATCATATAACGATTTCGGCCACAACGAAGACAACGAGCGGTTTTTCGAACAGATGGACTTCCTCGTACCGGAGTTGCTGCGCATCCTGAAGCCCGGGCGCATCGCCGCGATCCACGTCAAAGACCGCATTCTGTTCGGAAACGCCACCGGCGACGGTATGCCGACCGTGGATCCTTTCAGCGGCATGACGGAGCAATGCTTTATGAAACACGGCTTTCGGTATATGGGCCGTATTGTCATCCTGACCGACGTTGTGCGGGAGAACAACCAAACTTACCGCCTCGGCTGGAGCGAGCAATGCAAGGACGGTACGAAGATGGGCGTCGGGTGCCCGGAATACATATTGCTGTTCCGCAAACTACCAACCGATACCTCCAAAGCCTACGCCGACGATCCCGTGAGCAAGAGCAAAGAGGATTATACCCGCGCGCAATGGCAAATCGACGCACACGCCTTCTGGCGCTCTTCCGGCGACCGTTTAGTCACAAAAGAGGAAATACAGAATACGCCCGTAAAATCGCTCCAAAAAGCCTATTCTAAGTATTCCGCACAGCATGTCTATGATTACGCCGAACACGTCAGGTTCGCAAAATCTCTCGATGAAAAGGGCCGTCTGCCTGCCACGTTTATGGTGGTTGCTCCCGCGAGCTGGAGCGAGATGATCTGGGACGATATAAACCGAACGAAAACCTTAAACACCGCTCAGAGTCAGCGCAGACAGACGCTGCACGTTTGTCCGCTGCAGCTGGATATCGTGGAGCGCATCATCAACCGCTACACAAACCCGGGTGAAACGGTTTTCGATCCCTTCGGCGGCCTTATGACCGTTCCGTATATGGCCGTTAAAATGGGTCGCTACGGCTACGGCGTCGAGCTCAACGCGGATTATTTCCGGGACGGCGTCGGTTATCTTGAAGAGGCAGAGGCCGAGATCGGCCAACCGACGCTTTTTGACCTGTTGGAGGATAACGCATGAAAGGTACACAGTTATTGATATCCGACCTTCTGGATGGAACAGGAGCAACACCGGACGGCAAGCTCGTTGTTGACGGGTTCGCCGGTGGCGGCGGCGCTTCCACGGGCATGGAAATGGCCCTCGGCAGGCCTGTGAGCATTGCGATCAACCACGACGAGAGCGCGATTCTTATGCACCAGATGAACCACCCGCAGACGAAGCATTATAAAGATAACATTTGGATGATTGACCCGAGGGAAGTGACAAAAGGCCGCCCTGTGGGGCTGGCGTGGTTCTCCCCGGACTGTAAACACTTCTCTCGGGCAAAGGGCGCCGCGCTTGTTGACCGTAATATCCGCGGCCTTGCGTGGGTAGTTGTCAAATGGGCTGCTCTGGCACGACCCACCGTGATCATGATGGAGAACGTTCCGGAGTTCGTTACCTGGGGCCCTGTCCGCCAGGGTAGACCTGTGAAGAAAAAAGCCGGGCAGACTTTCGCCCGCTGGAAACAGCAGCTCGAAGATCTCGGCTACCATCTGGAATACCGCGAGCTCTGCGCCGCGGACTACGGCGCACCGACGATCCGCACCCGGTTCTGTCTGATTGCCCGCTGCGACGGTAGGCCCATCGTCTGGCCGAAACCGACGCACGCACCGCGAAACAGCGCTGCGGTGAAATCCGGAAAACTGCCCCCGTGGAGATCTGCCGCAGAAGTGATCGATTGGAGTCTGCCTACCTACTCTATTTTTGCCAGCAAGAATGAACTCAAAGAGAAATACGGAATCAACGCGATCCGTCCGCTGGCAAACAATACGCAGGCGCGTATCGCTTGCGGGCTGGATAAGTTCGTGATCAGCAACGACGAGCCGTTTATCATGTGCAACAATGCGCAAAACCAGCCGCACCGGCTGACGGATCCCGTGCCGACGATCACCACCGGGAATCGGAATTACCTTTGTCTGCCGCAAATGAGGCCGTTCGCAATAGATTGTAACCACTCCGGCGGTGGGCATGTCGCGGATCTGCAAAAGCCGCTCGGTACGATTACCGCAAAATGCACGGCCGGCGTCGTTGCTCCGTACCTTTCACAGTATCACTCGCAGAAGACTGGAGAAGCCCGCGCACAGGACATCCGGCGCCCGATCATGACGGTGGATGCCTCGAACAGATACAGCCTGATCGCGCCGTATCTCACAGAGTATTTCGGCAACGGTCGGCCCATCGACGTGAAAGATCCGTTGCACACCGTTACCGTCCGCGATCGGGAATGCCTGACGTACGTGTACGTCGATAAATACTTCGGCGGTGGTTACTCCGGGTGCGGCAACAGCGTAAAGGATCCCCTTACAACGGCAACGGCTGAACCGCGGCACAGTCTGATCGTATCTCATCTCTCCAAGTTTTTCAGCGGCGTCGTTGGTGCGGATATAAAAGAACCGCTCCCGACCGTTACGGCGGTAGATCACAACGCATTATGCGTTTCTCACCTCGCTCATTTCAAAGGCAAGGATAAGGGGCAATCCCCTCGGGATCCTCTTATGACCGTTACCGCATCGGATGGGCAGTTCGGAGAGATCCGCGCCGTTGTGGTGAAGTACGACGGGCAACAGAATCTCTGGTACTGGCCGCAGGTGCGCGAAATGCTCAATCGATACACGAAATGGTGCATCTACGATGATGAGATATTGCTTCTCCGGATCGGTGGTGCGTGGTACTTCATTTCGGACGTCTGCCTTCGGATGCTCACACCGCGCGAGCTTTACTGTGCGATGGGATTTCCCGCGGATTACATCATCGACGTGGACAACATGGGCCGGGCGATCAGCCGGAAAGATCAGGTCGCCCGCTGCGGGAACGCGGTACCCCCGCCCCTGGCGGCAGCTATGGTCAGAGCAAACCTGCCCGAGTGGTGCATTGCGGCATGAAAATTGGATTATGGAGTGATAATCATAATTTCCCCTCGCTGCCTCTCATGAAGATCAGCGCATATCATAAGCGCATGGGCGATCATGTAGAGATGCTTAACCACTTTGAATATTACGACAAAGTGTATGCTTCCAAAACATTTTCCTTCACGCCGGACGTGGACGAGCTCGCCATGGTATACGCA
>JBGULZ010000093.1:0-4185 GCA_045116595.1 Ruminococcus sp.
CAAATTTTACAACAAGAATTTTATAGTAGAAAACTTCGGCAAGGAAGAAAACGAACGCGTGGAGCAGTTCATCAAAGACGCGTACAAGGTACGCAAAAAGAAATAAGGAGAAAGCTATGTTTGGCAAGAAAAAATTTGACGGAGAATGTCAGGGAAGATTTACGGGCGAGAAGTTATCTACGGCAAGCGCTTTAATGAGTCGAACGGAACGACTCCTACGGACGGCGTTCAGGTTGAGGCGTATATCGGCTTTAACACCGCTCACGCGGGAGGCAATATGAGATATCCCGTGTACGAATATGAGGTTAACGGAGTAACCTATCGCCGCGCCAAAACAGGCGTTTCCTACAACAGCGGTCACGTTGCGAAAATGAAAGATAAGCCCTGTAAGGTGCTTTACGAAACAGCGAATCCCGGAAACTCAAAGGCGAAATAATAGTCAGGAGATTGCCGCAAGGATAAAGTGCAGGCACAAATGCCATTACGAGTGTAACGAAAGATAGTATAACAATGCCGACGGAGTTTTAAAGAGATCACTCCGTCGGCTGTATTATTCTTAATTATTTTTTTGCTTGACACGAATATTATGTATCAGCATTATTGATTTTATAACACCTGTAACAAATAGCATAGTTGATGATAGAACGACGGTAATAAAAACATCCGGTACAAATGCTTCTGCTACCCAAAGCGGTGTTTGGAAGAAAACAGGAACAACAAGCAAAATGAATATCGGCAATATCAAATGATAAATCACAAGGGTAATTACCTTGCGGACTTTTTTATTCTTCTTGAGTGATTTTCGATAGCGGATTAAGAAACAAAGGGGAAGAACGGCAACAGCAAAGACCGCAATCATAATCAGGTCAATTCGCAAATGGTTTAGCAGATATGCGTTATCCGCTATTTCATTTGGACTTTCACCCAAAAGCATCAGTATGACGCCCCATCCCAAGCTATCCATCATTTCATTCGTCACAAAGTAATCATTGACGTTAGTTGTAATGGCGACGCCGAGTCCGCTTTCGGGAAGAATAAATACGCAAGAGGTACCCGTTTCCACCAGACCGCTGTGACGCAATACCGGCTCAGACAACGGCTCTTTGACAGTTGCCCAGCCATAGCCGTACCAAAACGGAACATCATCCTCTACATAAACGGTATCTCCGTAAAACATTTTATCAATACTTTGCTTTGAGATAATATCCTCTCCACCGTTCAAGTACATTTGCAAATATCGTCCGAGATCGTTGGTCGAGGAAGAAAGATAGCCTGCGGGAACTGTGATCCAAGCATTTTCCGAGGTAGGGTACTTGTGACTGCGTTTCAGCTGAAAGCCCCAAAAATCGGTGTAACCGTCTATCAAACCATTATTGATACTTTCTTTTTGTGTGGCGGCAGTATGTGAAAGGTCAAGAGGTTCAAAGATATTTTTCGTTACATATTCCTCATAAGATAAGCCGCTGACCTTCTCAATGATTTTACCAAGTAACGAGTAATTCACGTTGGCGTAGTGATGCTCACCCTGTTCATTAATGATATGAAAGTTTTCAAGTGTTTGGTGTTCGCCAAGTCCTCCCGTATGATTGAGTAACTGACTGACCGTGATTTTATCTCCGTCCGCAGCATTTGGCAGATAAGCCGAGATTTTTTCGTCTAAATTGATTTTTCCTTGTTCGATAAGCTGCATTACACAGACCGCCGTGAAGGATTTGCTGACCGAGCCGAGAACAAACGGTGTATCGCAGTCATCACACTCCCCGTAACAGCTTGAAAACAACACATTATCCTTGTTTACGATGGTAATGGAAAGCGCCGGAATATGGGCGTTTTCAACACAGGTCTGTAAATATTCATCAACCGTATCATCATTTATTTTGTTTGTTGCTGCGCCGACAGATAACGAATTGCATATCATTATAGACAATATAACAACCGCAATCATAACGATACTTAAAAACTTCCTTTTTGTCACAGTCTTCACCCTCAATTATCAGATATGATTGTCCACCTTAAATTGTTACGTCAATTTTATCATACAACTGAAAATAACGCAATACAAGACGCCGCCAAGCAGGAAACAATCTTTCTTGGCGGCGTTTTCTATTGCTAAATATTCGGAGTCGTGGTAGAATAAAAATGATATAAGTAAAGGTGTTGTAATTATGATGACTTTTATTGAAGCACTTAGAAACGGAGACTTAGATGCAATCCGAAGTTTCCCAAAATCGGATTTACATAACCATTTTGTGCTTGGCGGTAACAGAGAGTATATATTTGAGAAAACCGGATGTGAGGTTAAACCAATTTCCAATCCGGTGAAATCTATGAAGGAAATGGATGCTTGGAGCACTGAGTATATCGGAAACCGCTTTAACAGTACAGAAGGCAGAAAGCTGTTAATTGAAGCGACCTTTGCGCAGGCAAAGAACGATGGTGTAACCGTGTTAGAAATCGGTGAAGATGTATGGGGACTTGGTGAGTTTTTTCACAATGATATTGACGAACTGATTTATTCTTTTCAGGAAGCGAATGATAAGATTGCTCCAGAGATTGAATTGCGTTTGCAGATCGGTTTATCTCGTCATTGTCCGGTTGACTATTTGATGGATTGTCTAAAGCACTTTTGGGGACATAGGGAGTTTTATTCTATCGACCTTTACGGCGACGAGCTGGCGCAGCCAATTGAAAACTTTATCCCTATTTACGAAAAAGCCGCAGAAAACGGATTGGTGCTAAAAGCACACGTCGGCGAATGGGGTACGGCACAAGACATTATTACAGCAGTTAAAGCATTACAACTCAATGAAGTGCAGCACGGTATTGCTGCTGTTCAAGATGAAGATGTGATTGATTTTCTTGTAGAAAAAGACATTAGACTAAACATCACCCCTTCGAGTAATGTTCTGTTAGGGCGTGTAAACGATATGGCTTACCACCCGATAGCCCAACTTTACCGAAAAGGAGTAAATGTAACAATCAACTCTGATGATGTGCTGATTTTCGATTCCGATGTATCAAAGGAATACCTTCGTTTATATCAATCGGGGTGTATGACATCGGAGGAGCTGGACGACATTCGGATTAAGGGTTTGAATAGGAAATCGTTTAATCTTTGAAAAAACAATGATAGTATTAATACCCATTGAAAACAAAGCTAAATTGCGGTATAATAACCGTACAGAAAAGTTTATCCAATACAGCTAAAAATCCTCTCACTGTTATCAATGCTGATAATAAAATGATAACAAGAGGGGCTATAGGCAGGAGAATATGGATATATCAAATAATAGAAAGCACCACAGATAGCACAGATAATAATTCATACACGGATTTGTTTCAGTGCTATCGAGTGGGAATGATATTGCATCGCAAAATCAACCATGTACGTTATACGATCTTATCATAACTGACGCTGTGCGTCACCACAATTTAAATTGATAACACAACAGCCGCCAAGTGAGGTAATCTCCTGCTTGGCGGTGTTTTTTATACAGGTTACATATTGACTATTATTTTATACCATGCGATATCTTGACACTGATAAGATTGTATGATATAATCTTTACAGTGATAAGATTGGAGGGGCATTAATGGAGAAAAAACCATACCATCATGGAGAATTGAAAAAGGCGCTTATTGAAAACGGGATAGAGTTTATCAATCAATATGGAGAGGAAAAGCTATCGCTGCGAAAAGTTGCTGAAAAGTGCGGTGTAAGCAACGCCGCTCCTTATGCGCATTTTAAGGATAAAGATGATTTTATAAATGCTATGCAAAAATATGTTATGGAGGCATTTATGAATTCATTAACGATTTGTGTTAATGAATGTAAGGACGAAACACAGATTCTTTCAGAGTTGGGCGTTTGTTATGTTATGTTTTTTTATCACAATCCGCTTTACTTCGACTTTTTGTTTTCACGCAAAAGTATTCAAATAAGATTATCTTCAGATAACAGCGATATACCGCCGTTTGAGCTGTTCAGAAGAACAGCAAAAAATGTATTGGGAAAAATGGGTATATCGGAAGAAAATGTCCGATATAAAACAACCGCAATGTGGGCGCTGGTTCATGGTCTGGCAGCTTTATCGGCTATGCCCAATATCGATATAGTTTGGGAATCGGAAGTTAGAGCAATAATCAATTCAGTTGATATTTCAGATATAAAGGAGAGCTGACAGA
>JBGULZ010000094.1:0-3798 GCA_045116595.1 Ruminococcus sp.
GCGTATTATTCCAGCATATCCAAAAATTCCTGCTCGGAGATTATTGTGACGCCGAGGGACTGCGCCTTTGTCAGCTTGCTGCCCGCGTCCTCTCCGGCGAGAACATAGGCGGTCTTTTTAGAGACGGACGAGCTTGTTTTGCCGCCGTTCGCCTCGATGATTTTTGACGCCTCGCTGCGCTTCATTGTCGGCAGAGTGCCCGTGAGCACAAAGGTCATACCCTCAAGCTTACCGCCCTTTTGGCGCTGTTCGCTCGGCTTCATCTCAAGCCCTACGGACTTTAACTCACTGATAAGCTCTACGGTGCTTTCAAGAGCAAAATAATTTTCAAGGCTCTGAGCCATAACCGCGCCGAAGCCCTCGATTTTTTCAAAGTCCTCGGATTTTGCCGCCGTAATGTCGTCTATGGTAACAAAGTTTTCGCAAATGAGCTTTGCAGCCTTTAGCCCGATGTTCCTGATACCGAGCGCGAAGATAAGCCTGTAAAGCTCGTTATCCTTTGACTTTTCGATAGCCGAAATAAGATTATTGGCGGACTTTTCCGCCTTGCGGTCGAGCGACGATACATCATCAGAGGTCAGCCTGTACAGATCGGCAGGGGATTTTACAAGCCCGCCGTCAACAAGCTGTTCGAGCACGGCGGGTCCGAGCCCGTCAATGTCCATAGCGTCGCGGCTTACAAAGTGGATAAGGTGGCGCATAAGCTGCGCGGGGCAGTCGGTGTTTGTACAGCGGACAGCCGCCTCGCCCTCGTCCTGAGATACGGGGCTTCCGCAGCTCGGGCAGAGCTTTGGGAACTCAAACGGAACGGCGTTTTCGGCGTGCTCCTTTACCGAGAGCACCTCGGGGATGATCTCGCCCGCCTTGCGGATGATGACCGTGTCGCCGATACAGATACCCTTTTCTTCAATAAAATCCCTGTTGTGCAGCGTCGCCCTGCTGACTGTCGTGCCGGCAAGGAGCACGGGCTCAAATATACCCACAGGGGTCAAAACGCCCGTTCTGCCGACGTTTATCTCGACATCTAAGAGCCTTGTGGGCTTTTCCTCGGGCGGGTACTTGTACGCCTCCGCCCACTTGGGGTACTTTGCAGTGCTGCCCATAAGCTCGCGCTGGTCAAAGTCGTCGACCTTTACTACCGCGCCGTCGATCGCGTAGTCGTATTCTCCGCGGTTGTCGCCGATCTGCTTAATCTCCTCAATCACCTCGTCGATGGTGGAGCAGACCTTGTAGAAAGCGGTCGGGAAACCGAGCTGCGCAAGGTAATCAAGGCTCTGAACGTGCGACGTCAAGGTGACTCCCCTCGCCTGCTGGATATTGAACACAGCTATATCAAGGTCGCGCTCGGCGGTGATCTTGGCGTTCTTTTGCCTGAGCGAGCCCGCCGCGGCGTTGCGCGGGTTTTTTGAGGGCTTTTCTTCGTTTTCTTCCTGACGTTTTACGAGGTTTTCAAAGCTCTTGAAGGACATATAGACCTCGCCCCTGACCTCCAAAAACTCGGGGGCGTCGGGTATGCGCTTGGGCAGGGATTTTATCGTCATCAAGTTCTCGGTGACGTCCTCGCCCGTCACGCCGTCGCCTCGGGTAGAGCCGCGGACAAACAAGCCGTTTTGGTATTCGCAGGACACCGAGAGCCCGTCAAACTTGGGCTCTACAACATATTTGACGGTTGGAGCGACCTCGCGCACCTTGCGGTCAAAGTCCTTAAGCTCATCAGATGAAAAGCTGTCGTGCAGGCTTTCCATCGGTACCGCGTGAACTACGGGAGAAAACTTTGCCCCGGCGCTGCCGCCGACCTTGTTCGTTGGCGAATCGGCGCGCTTTAGCGACGGGAATTCCACCTCCAAATTCTCGAGCTCCCTGAGCATTTTGTCGTACTCAAAGTCCGAGATCTCGGGCTCGTCCTGATTGTAATATAAATTGTTGTGGTATTCGAGCTCACGCGTGAGCTCCTCTACCCTGAGTTTTGCTTGTTTTATATCCATAATATCACCGTATTATTTAGTGTTTAGAGTTTAGAGTTAAGAGTTTAATTCGTTATTTACCGCAAACGCGGCTATAACTCAGGTTCCGCCCCCTCCGCCGCCTTATGGCGGCACCTTTTTCTGGCGAAAACGGCAACCCTTTTGTCACTCCGTGACATTTCCCCTATTAGGGGAATCCCCCGTAACAAGTGACGGGGGAGGCTTTAAAAAGTATTATAATTATTTTCATCTACGCACTGCCGAGGTTCCCTTTTCTTTGAGGTAAGTTGACTCCAGATCGGCGAGGTGGAGCTTTACCGCCAGCGGATACATATCGTACGCCTGGCTGATGGCGTTGCTGTTTTTGTCGCCGAACTCGCCCATATGCCAGCGGATAGCCATTGCCTCGTCGAGCTTTAGGCGCATTTTGCGCTCTATCAGGAAAACCGACTTTTCGCCGTGGCCGTAGGGGAACTGATCGTCAATGGAGTAATACGGAACCTTTTCCCACTGACCTGTCTCCTCGTTTTTGACGTTGCGGCTTGAAATCTTATAGAACTGCGCCTTGCAGAGGTCGTGGAGCAGCGCGCAGATCGCAAAGCTCTCGATATTATCGGTTTCCTCGTCAAAGTGCTTTTCCATCATTGTGTTAAAAACGCTGACGGAGTGCATTACCAGACCGCCCTCGCAGGAACAGTGATAGCGCGTGCTCGCCGGCGCGGTAAAAAAGTCCGTGCGCTCGATCCACTCGAGCAGCTCGTCGGCGCCCTTGCGGTTGATGTACTGATTATATATCTCGATAAATTCTTCCTTAGCGGTCATTTTAATGCCTCCTGTCCGCCTATTTACAAAAAGGGCACTCACATTAGGAGTGCCCCGTATGTAACTGAATTATTCTGCTTCCTCTGCTGTGGGAGCTTCTTCTGCTGCTTCCTCAACCGCAGGAGCTGCTTCTTCAACTGCTTCCTCTGCGGCGGGAGCTGCTTCTTCAACTGCTTCCTCAACTGCGGGAGCTGCTTCTTCTGCTGCTTCCTCTACTGCGGGAGCTGCTTCTTCAACTGCTTCCTCAACCGCGGGAGCTGCTTCTTCGACTGCTTCCTCAACTGCGGGAGCGGCTTTCTCAACTGCGGGAACTTCCTTTTCGGGAGCCTGCTCGTCCTCGGGAAGGAGAGCTCTCATAGAAAGGCTAACGCGCTTTTTGTCAAAGTCGATAGCTGTGATCTTAGCCTTAACTACCTCGCCGATAGAAAGAACGTCAGCGGGCTTTTCGATCCTCTTGTTGGCGATCTGTGAAATGTGGATAAGACCGTCGATGCCGGGGATGATGTTCGCGAACGCGCCGAAGGTGGTAAGACCGACGATAGTAGCGTCAACGATAGTGCCCTCGGGATAATCTCTCTTGAGGATCTCCCACGGATTGTCCTCCGCGTTTTTGAAGCCGAGCGAGATCTTCTTTGTCTCCTCGTTGATATCCTTAACATATACGTCAACGGTGTCGCCGATGTTAACTACCTCAGAGGGATGCTTGATGTGTGTCCAGGAAAGCTCTGAGATATGGATCATACCGAATACGCCGCCGAGGTCAACGAACGCGCCGTAGCTTGTGAGCGACTTAACAACGCCCTTGTAGCGCTTGCCGACTTCGCAGTTCTTCCAGAACTCCTCGCGCTGAGCAGCTCTCTGCTCCTTGAGCACGCTGCGGATAGAACCGATGGCTCTTTTGAATCTTCCGCGCTGAGAAACCTCGATAAGTCTGAAGTCTACATCCTGTCCAACGAGGTCTTCGAGCTTTTCGTCGCGGGAAGCTGTTGCCTGAGACGCGGGGATGAATACT
>JBGULZ010000095.1:0-4570 GCA_045116595.1 Ruminococcus sp.
TTATTTCTCAGATTATATTTATATGCAGCGGTTCAGCAATCGCAACCGGAGGAGTTGCGATCGCATGGGAAATTGTATCATTTATTACGAGTTTAGTTCTCGATTCTATGATCGACATATATAAACGCGATGTTCCAAAAGCAGAAAAACTGGCTACTAAGAGAAGTTATGAATTAAAGGCTGCACTTGCAAAATGCGATAATAATCCCCAACCCAATCCTAAACCGGGGCCCGGTGGACCTGTTAAAAAAATCTGCGATCCCTCTGGCTATGTTTATGAGGCGGTCAGCGGCAACAGGCTGTCCGGAGTAACCGTTACCGCGTTCTACAGCGAAAACCCCGACGGAAGCGACGCTCAACTTTGGGAGGCTGAGGATTTCGACCAGCAAAACCCGCTTGTAACCGGTGATTTCGGCGAGTACGAGTGGTATGTTCCCGACGGCTACTGGCAGGTCAAGTGCGAGAAAGAGGGCTACCAACCCGCTTACAGCGACTGGCTGCCCGTTCCTCCGCCGCAGATGGACGTAAACATCGCGATGACCTCGCTCAGCGCGCCGGAGCTTGCGTATGTTACCACGTACAGCGACTCGGTCGAGCTTGAATTTACACAGTATATAAAGCCCGAATCAATCAACGGCAACACCGTTCAAATCAGTATGAACGGAACAAATGTCAGCGGTAAGCTCGCCGCTCAAAATCCCGAGACCGCGCCTGACGGCAAAACCTACTCTAAGAGGTTTGTGTTTACTCCCGACAGCGGAACCCTCAGCGGCAAGGTCGGAGTTACAGTCAAATCCGTTCAGAACTACGCAGGTTCTGTTATGGACGGCGTGTACTCAAACAACATCAGCGTTTCACAGCATATCGAAACAATAGAATGTGACGAAACTTTGACAATCAACTACGGCGAACCCGTAAATGCAGAGATCACTCTTGCTCCTGCCGAAGCAGCAGCCGGAAAAACTGTTAATCTTTCGATCGATAACACTTCGGTTCTCAGCGCCGACGCTGACAAGGTAGTCGTAGGAGCAGACGGAAAAGCAAAGGTTAAGTTAAGCGCCTTGCTTCCCGGAGAAGCTACCGTAACCTACACAGTGGACGGTACTGATCTTGTTGCAAAATCCAAGATCACCTGTACAATGAATGTTAAGGAGCAGCTGCCCCGTGTAGAAGCTTCTGTTCCGAGCGGATCTGAGGTAGAAAAAGGAACTATGCTCACGCTCACTTGCTCAAATCCCGACGCCGCGATTTACTACACGCTCGATTTGAGTTGTCCGTGCCAGGAGAATAATCCTGAGCGCAAGCTTTATACGGAACCGATTGAAATCACTGACGGTATGCAGCTTATCGCTTACGCGGTGCTTGACGGATTTGAGGAAAGCAAAACAAGACTGTTTACTTACTCATTAAGGAATGATGATATTATTGGTGACGCAAACGGCGACGGAGTTGCGGATATATTTGATGCAGCGCTTATTCAGCTGGTATCTGTCGGAAAGCAGCCCAACGGTTCTTTCAACAACAAAACCGCTGACGTTAATAACGACGGGTTTATCAATATTCTTGACTCTTCGTGTATACAGAGATACGCCGCCGGAAGTACTAAAAAAATCGGTAATACCGGAAAGAGATATGCGGATATAATTCCTGTTTCTGACAATCCGAAAATCTTAGATTGATTACCGTAACTGACTAATAATTTCAGCTTTTCCAAAAGCAGTATGATTTATTAGATATATAGTGATTTGAAAGAGAAAAGTTTATTTGAACCGGCTCAAAACCCGAAAGGGTTTTGGGTCGGTTTTTTGCGTAAAAAAATACGAGAGGCTGTAAAACCTCTCGCATTATAATTAAGCAACATTTGAATATTCGCCGATATGATACGGATCGTCATACTTCGCTAAGAATTTCTGAATATTTATTGCGTCGTCAATGGTGAGTCCGTTGCCGTCGATATCCGCTGCTTTAATGTTGAATTCCGGAACAGGGATATCCGCAAGCATTTGCTGTATCGCTGTTACATCACCTATAGTCACATAACCGTCGCAGTTCGCGTCACCCAGCAGAACCTTCTGTGAATATTCACCGAGGATATAATGCGGCTTATCGTCGATATAAAGGTATCCGCTGTTTTCCTCGCTTTCTTCGCGCAAAACTTCAACGGCGTTTTCGTTATCAACAAGCAAATCGCTGACGAGCTTATCGGTCTCGTTCCATTCGACCATTGGATTGGAAATCCCGTCGGTAACGCGGTTGTTAGTAGCTGTGTATTCGTTCGTGGCGATAGATACGGACTTTTTATCCCAGCCGTCTATCCATTCTCCGTTTTGATAAATCAGCGTTCCGTCCTTGACGAGAGCGTTGACCGTTTTGCCTTCATAATAAATATCAATTCCGGTGACGTAGGATAAAAGTCCTTTGCCGCCGCTTGTCAAAGAGTATTCGACAGCGTCAAGTAGCTCGTCGTAGGTCACTTCATACCTGTAAATCGGTTCACCGAACGGGAACATCGTGTATATATCCGACACGGTAATATTCCTTTCGGAAGCCCCCTCGGGTATCTTGAATTCCGCTCTGAGTCCGCCTTTGTTGATAAAACCGACTTCGGCGCCAACGATACGGGCAAAGATAGAGCTTTCCCAGTTTCCGGCGGTGCAGTTGCGCTGTGTTTCTTCGTCAATATAAGTCAGCCTCAGCGCATCGGTCGTGATTTTTCCGACGGTTTCGTTGAGCATAGGCTGTATCGCCTCTAACGCTTCCGCGGTGAGTGTAACAATGTCCTGATCGAGATTCTCGGCGTTATCCTCAGTATTGTAAAGCAGTGATTCGGGTGTTTTGATGCTGACGGCTTTCGCGTCCGCTATATTACGAAATACAGGCTTGTCACCTGTAAAATTAAATCTGAGCTGTGCCGTTGTGTAGGCAGTGCCGTATGCAGCGGGCTGCAAATAGTAAATTCCGGAGGTCGTTTTTCCTTCTTTGTTATAATGCTTGTGGCCGCCGAGTACGAGGTCGATGGAACTTCCCGCACCTAAGGAATTGGCGACCGTTTGAGCCTGAGTGTGTGAAAGAAGGACCGTAGCGTCGCAGGCTCCTGAGCTTTCGAGAGCTGCAGCCAGTTCGTTGAGCGCGTCATAATCCTCGCGGATCTCATATCCCAAATCGCTGAAGGCTGAAGCCTTGATACTGCTTGAGTAATCCTCGGCAAAGCCTATAACGCCGATCTTTACCGTGGCGGTATCTCCGTCGGCGTTGACAGCGGTTTTTTCAACAATGACATAATCATTGAGCCAATCCTGCTTTTCACCGTTGACAAAAAGGTTTGACAGCACAACGGGAATATGGTTCTCGTATGTTTCATCGCCGAGCCTGTAATCCGCCATCGTGGAATCACGGTCAACAGAAACGTCAAGCCCCCAGTCGAATTCATGGTTACCGATACTCACTGCGTCATAGTCCATTTTGTCGAACGCGGCTCTCAGCGGATTTCCGTTCAGCAGATTAGAGATAGTGTTGCCCTGATATATGTCGCCCGTATCAAGGAGCAGCGCACGGCTCTTGTCATAGTTGCCGCCCGAAGAACGTACATCCTTTACGATATCGCTGATACGCGCAAGATAATGCAGATCGGGCTCGGCTGAGCTGTCAACGAGCGTTCCGTGAATATCCGAGGTCTCAAATAACGGCAGGGAATAGACGTTTTTTGCACGTGATCCCCAAGCTTCATCCGTGAGCTTGTAAAAGCTCATAGTAAAGATTGCGACATTGCTGTTTTTGTTTTTGCCGTAAGTAGTAAAATATTGATACTTTGAGTAGTATTCAACATAATAATTATTAAAGGTGTAGGAACCGGAGGTTGAGGTGTAGTTGGTGTTATAAAGGAAGCAACCGTCGCGGATCTCCCATTCGCTGAATTCGTCTGCTGTATCGCCAAACGTCATTCCGCCGCCGGAGGGGATAGTCAGCCAACCTTCATCGGCGTGAAGACGGAACTTTCCGTTATCAGTGTATTCCACCGTAAACAGCGCTGCTGTATAAGGAGCGTCAGTCATAACGCTTTTTGAACCGGAAGAACCTAATGTTACATCTTTCGGCTTAATACGGCTGCCGCTGAGCTCGGTGCCGACCGCGACAGAATCATCCTCAAAGCAGATGAAAATCTGATCTCCGTCGGCGATATCGTCCGCTGTCACCTTTTCGGCGATTTAGGACTCTGTATCGGTATCGGCGTAGACGGTTATCCCGCTCCATACGCCGGCAGCGATTAGTACCGCCAAAAACAAGCTTATCATCCTGTTTGTCTTTTTCATATATTCACTCCTAACTTGATTTTAACTAATTATATTGATCCTTTTTTATTCGATTTGTTTGCGTCCCTTTATAAACGCTTTCAAACGTGAAAAATCTATAATATCAGTGAGGTTTCCGATTATAATGAACGCTACGCCTATAAGCATAAATGCATCGGGAATGACGCGTTCAACAAGGTTTTCAGGCATAACTACTCCCCAGATCAGTGAGAAAAGGATTTCTAAAGAATAAATGATAGTTGCCGAGGCAGGGGTCGCTC
>JBGULZ010000096.1:0-3024 GCA_045116595.1 Ruminococcus sp.
TTTTGCTTTTTATTGTCGGGCATTTTTATAAAGATAAATGGAGAGAGTTATATTTTATATTACCAATTATTCTTTTATTTCTTATATATTTCAATTTTAAATCCGCATTTACAGTTATGGAAGATCCTACTATTGCAAGATTGCTGGTTCGAAATGATGAAAATATATTCAAATATCTAAGAGAAGGTGTTGGCGGATATAGTTTACTTTATCCGCAGGTTGTAACATTTCCGGTATTGGTAATGTGGGTATTCAAGTCATTTAAGAAAAAAAAGTTATTTTTTTTGATAGGTTTAGTTTGGCTTGTTTCCTACATTATGTTTGTATTAAACGCAAACTACTCGATCGCGATAACGGGAAGCGTTATCAGTTTAATAATTTTGTTCTTTTATAGAGGACACAGTACAGCGTTGGCTTTTGCAGTATCCTTTGGATTGTTTATTGCATTGATGATGATGATACTGTACTGGGACGGATTTAGAAATATGCTACTGGAGTTCTTTGACGGAACAGCTGTCGCGAAGAAAATCAATGACTTGGTCGCCACATCAGAGAGCGGTGCTGCGGAAGGATCGATTCAGGACAGAATCACCACATATCAAGCAACTATCAATACTATTTTAAGATATCCTTTTATCGGATGTCTATGGTGGGAAGGTGGCGGCGGACATTCTTCTCTTGGTGATACTTTTGCGCAATTCGGTTTATTTGGCGGATATGTTTATTGCAAGATAATGTTTGGTGTACCAAGCTATTATAAAAAACGATACAGCTATAAAAGAATACGACAAATTGCAATCGCAAACCTTGTAATATTGCTTTATGTTACCTTGCTGGATTCTGTATCTTATAGTTTTATCGGAATGGTATTGATTATAACCCCCATCTTCTATGAAAACATAATCGAATGGGATGGATTAGTAGCAGATGATGAAATTGCAATAAAGAATGAGAAAAAGGAAGTCGAAAATGTTCAAGTCACTTTACCAAAAACTACTTAATAAAGAGGAAAAGCTCTCACTTGTTGGTCTCGGTTACGTCGGTATGCCGATAGCAGTCGCATTTGCTAAGAAGATCGACGTTGTAGGTTTTGATCTCAATGCTAAGAAAATTGAGATCTATAAGAGCGGAGTCGACCCGACGAATGAAGTCGGTGATGACGCAATCAAGAACACAACAGTCGACTTTACTGCTGATGAAACAAAGCTCAGAGAAGCGAAGTTTCATATCGTAGCGGTACCTACCCCTGTCAACGACGATCACACACCTGACCTTACACCCGTTGAGGGCGCAAGCGAAATCCTCGGCAGAAATTTGACCAAGGGTAGCATCGTCGTTTTTGAATCCACCGTTTATCCCGGCGTTACAGAGGATGTATGTATTCCGATTCTCGAGCGTGAATCCGGATTAAAATGCGGCGTTGACTTCAAAATCGGCTACTCTCCCGAGCGTATCAACCCCGGCGATAAGGTTCACAGACTTGAAACCATCAAGAAAATCGTATCCGGTATGGACGAGGAAAGCCTTGATGTTATCGCAAAGGTTTATGAGCTCGTTGTTGAAGCCGGCGTTCACCGCGCTGAGTCAATCAAGGTCGCAGAGGCTGCAAAGGTTATCGAGAACAGCCAGCGCGATATCAACATCGCTTTTATGAACGAGCTTTCCATTATCTTCAATAAGATGGGTATTGACACAAAGGCTGTCCTCGAAGCAGCAGGCACAAAGTGGAATTTCCTAAAATTTTATCCCGGTTTGGTCGGCGGCCACTGCATCGGCGTCGATCCCTACTACCTAACATATAAGGCCGAGATGATGGGTTATCACAGCCAGATCATTCTTTCCGGTCGTCGCATTAATGACGATATGGGCAAGTATGTTGCCGAGAATATCGTCAAAAAGCTTATTGCGGCGGATAAGCCTGTTAAGAGCGCAAAGGTTGCTATTCTGGGCTTCACCTTCAAGGAGAACTGCCCCGACACCAGAAATACAAAGATCATCGACATCGTCAACGAGCTCAAGGAATACGGCATCACACCTGTTATCGCCGACCCCGCTGCTGATGCGGACGAGGCAAAGTGGCTCTATGGCATCGAATTCGTTGATATGAGCACCATAAAGGATATGGACGCAATTGTCCTCGCAGTTGCGCACGACTGCTTCAAGGAGCTGTCAATGGACGCTATAGACAACCTCTATGGCGAAGGACAGAAAATAATGATCGACATCAAGGGTTTGCTCGACCGCAAGGTGTATGAAGCGGCAGGCTATGAATATTGGAGGCTCTAATGGGCTATTCAGAAGTTAAATTCCCCGAAAATTCAAAATTTTTAGTTACCGGCGGCGCGGGATTTATCGGCTCAAACTTGTGCGAAGCGATACTTAACCTCGGTTATAAAGTGCGCTGTCTGGACGACCTCTCAACGGGCAAGCAGGCTAACGTTGATTTGTTCCTTGATAACCCTGATTACGAGTTTATCAAGGGCGACATCAAGGATTTGGATACCTGTATGAAAGCGTGCGAAGGCGTTGATTATGTACTCAACCAGGCGGCGTGGGGCAGTGTTCCCCGCAGTATTGAAATGCCGCTTTTCTACTGCGCAAACAACATTCAGGGAACGCTCAATATGCTCGAAGCCGCGCGTCGGAACGGCGTAAAGAAATTCGTTTACGCATCCAGTTCGTCTGTTTACGGCGATGAGCCCAATCTCCCGAAGAAAGAGGGCAGAGAGGGCAATCTACTTTCGCCTTACGCAGTAAGCAAACGTGCCGATGAAGAGTGGGCAAAGCAGTATACAAAGCACTATGGATTAGATACATACGGCTTGCGTTACTTCAATGTATTCGGTCGCAGACAGGATCCGAACGGCGCGTATGCCGCGGTTATCCCGAAATTCATCAAGCAGTTACTTGACGGCGAAACGCCCACCATCAATGGTGACGGCAAACAGAGCCGCGATTTTACATACATCGAAAACGTCATTGAAGCCAACTTAAAGGCGTGCCTTGCACCGCATGAAGCCGCAG
>JBGULZ010000097.1:0-2234 GCA_045116595.1 Ruminococcus sp.
ATCCCTTACACTGTCGTATTGAAACAAATTAACAAGAGGGATAATATTGATACGGAAAGGAAAAGCAACTTTTGCGTCAAAAATCAAAGGCTGAATATGCCCGTTCACCAAATCTCTCGGAAAAAATGAAAAACGGATAATAATCGCAAGATTGATATACATCAACAGCAGCAATGCTTCACGTTTCCATATGATTCGCTTTTGGTGAATCCATACGACCAATCTGATCAACAGCCAAACAGCCGCAAACAACAATTCAAGAGTCATAAAAGATATTTCAAGCATTCTGTTCACCCATTGTAAATTCCGATTTATCTGCTATTATCATACCAGAAAGCAAGAACCTTGTCCACAAGCCGAAGCAAAACTATTTGAAAGTTTTAGCTGCAACAGTCTGTTATTCCATCAGAAATAGAAGATTTCCTCAAACTTCTTGTCCAGCGCGATACATAGAATCAACGCCAGCTTAGCGGTCGGGTTGAACTGACCTGTCTCGATGGAGCTGATCGTATTGCGCGACACGCCCACGATTTTTGCCAGCTCCGCCTGAGATAACTTTTTCTCCTTGCGGATCGCGGCGAGGTTGTTTTTCAGCACCAGACCGTTATCTGTCATGACAACACCCCGCAAAGCTGCATGATCCACAGCACTGTCCAAACAACCGCACCGATTCCGTAGGCGATCGCGACAAAAAGCTCATGCTTCTTTCCACGAATACGGAACTTTGTCAAGAAGGCTACAAACGCCATGACAAACATTGCCATATTGCAGCCGAAGCTGATGCGGTGAAGGACAATCCCCTCGATAATATCAACCGCTACGATCAGACAAATGCCGACGAGGTACGCAAAATACGCACCTCTTCTCTGCGCATCGAGGTCAGCGACATCCTTTCCCCTGTTTTCGGTTTGCGCCATCTTTAATATTTCTTCCTTATTCATACCAACAACTCCTCCGGCTTCTTTTGCCAAGTTTTATTGTCATCATTATAACACCGCCAAGTTTACTTGTCAATACTATTTGCAAAGTTTTCTTGTCATTTTTTCGTGTGGATCCATCCTTGCTGTAGAACAGGCGCAGTATGACGATATGCTGATTGTCCCGTCGCAACAACAGTGAGCTTGATCGGAAGCAAGTGGTAGCTGCTGATCCTGCGTAATCTTCTCGTCAGACCGTGGCGGTTCAACGAACTGAGAAAAAGCCTTGACGGAATCAGCCAGAAGGTTCTGACCGACAGCCTGCGTTCGATGGAGGATAACGCTTATAAACATAAAGCTACTAAAATATATACTTATGCAAAATTCAAATAACTGTATCCGGTTTCGGGATAATTTGCATAGCCGATTTGTTGACTTTCTTCAACTCTTTCTTTATAATGATGACGGTTGGTGACGATCAACCTTTAATGAACTGTACAGTCATGATTATTCCATTTATTTAAGGAGAATAATTATGCAGTTATTCAAAAACTTTTGCACCCCAACGGTAAACAAAAACGGTTTATTAGTTGATTTTCAGCTGAACGTACCCGAAAGCTATAATTTCGGCTATGATGTAGTTGATGAGATGGCTCGCCTTGCACCCTGCGACAGGGCTCTTGTCTATACTAACCCTGACAAGGTTGAAAAAACATTTACATTTGGCGACATAAGCCGGCTGAGCAATAAAGCGGCAAATGCGCTGAAAGCACAAGGCGTTAAAAAAGGCGATAAAGTGCTCGTTATTTTGAAGCGTAACTATGAGTACTGGTATATTGTACCGGCACTCCATAAATTAGGCGCGGTTGCCATTCCGGCGACCAATATGCTGACAGTTGACGATATTACCTATCGCATAGAAACAGCGGATATTCGTTTTGCGATCTGTACTCCGGACGGCAGCACAGCCGAGGATATGCTTGAAGCCGCAGCGCAAAAACGGCAGTTAGAATCAGTGTTCGTTGTGCGCCGCGATTTGCCCGGAGCAATCAATCTGACAAAACTGATAGATTCGGCAGACGAAAGCTTCACGCCTGTTGATACCAAAGCGGAAGAACCTATGCTGATTTACTTTACCTCGGGCACAACAGGCTACCCGAAAGCAGTCGTGCATAATCACACCTACTCGCTTTCGCACATAATCACCGCTAAATACTGGCAGAACGTCCGTGAAAACGGGCTTCACCTGACCGTAGCCGAAACAGGCTGGGGCAAAGCCTCGTGGGGAAAGATCTACGGACAATGGCTGTGCGGCTG
>JBGULZ010000098.1:0-7726 GCA_045116595.1 Ruminococcus sp.
GTGCGGCTGTGGTGACCCATCGGAGATTCGAACTCCGGACACCTTGATTAAAAGTCAAGTGCTCTGCCAACTGAGCTAATGAGTCAAATGGGGTGGGATACCGGATTCGAACCGGTGGTCTCCAGTGCCACAAACTGGCGCGTTAACCAACTACGCTAATCCCACCATATCGCGCCAAAAAGTAATGGCGCTTAAGTCTGGCGCGCCAATTGTCGGAAACAGAAGTGCTCGTTTTCTGCGGAGTGTATAAGCAAAAACCTATGTATAACTCTCTCGCTAAAAACAGTCCACAGGACTGTTTTCTTAACGCTCGCCTTCGAGTCCCTTTTGGCGCGACTGATATTTGGCGCGCCAAAAGGGACTCGAACCCCTGACCTACTGCTTAGAAGGCAGTTGCTCTATCCAGCTGAGCTATTGGCGCATATCATAATAAGTCAGCCTATATATTATATCTATTTAAGCCTGTGTTGTCAATAGATTTTTTCAATTTTATTAAATAAAACCACCGTATACGACAGCGAGATATTTGTTTTTATACTGTTTTTCAAAAGTTACCTCGCGAATCACTTCGACAAAACCGGGCAAAACATACGGCTGATCTTCGCTTAAAAGCTCTATTTCAAGCGTTGCGCGGTCGCTAAAAAACGGATAGACGTCAAGCTCATAATACATTGAGTTGAGCGCGATGCAATATCTGTCCTTGCTGATGACTCCGTGAACATATTCCTTTTGTTCAAGATAGCCGCAATATTCTTTTTCGGAAATATAATCCTCTATTTCGATGTGCGTGAGGTCGTTTATCTTCCGCTTTACGGTCTTGATATAAACCGCGTCCTTACCCTCTCCCCGCCTGCGGATCCTGAACCTTCCCTCCCCGGGGGTATCAAGATACGCCTGAGTAACAGGCACTCTGCGGCAGGTGTCTATCGAATCAAGCATTTCTATATCGGGGTACTTTATCAAAAACTTCCGCTCGATCTCAAGCGGCTTAGGTATGCCTATAACAGCCTTGACTGCTTCTAAAAGACGGCTGAGTTTTTGTTTAAAACCTGTGCTGTTGTCGATTATCCTCAAATGCGGCGTACCTGTCCAAAGCGCGAGCAGCTTTTTATCAAGTTCTCTTGCCTTTTCGGGAGTCTCCGTCCTGACGGGATTCTCGGTATTATAGTGCTCCCGCGCGCCGTCAGCGGCGGTAACGAGGTGGAAAACTCCGTCGTACATACACCTGATTTTATTCTCACTCAGCCCGAATCTGCCGGAATAACGCTCAAATTCTTCCGACGTTGCATAGGCGCGGTTATCGAGCAATCCTCTGTCACATATGACGGCAGAAACTTTCGCGCCGGACTCCAAAGCGATTTTATACAGCTCCTTTTCCATATTATACTGTTTTTCAAACAGACGGCTGTAAAATTCAAAGCTTCCGGCACTTTTTGGGGTGATACCGTCCTCCATCAGCGAAGTTGCGGTTTCTTCAAGAGTAAACACCTTTACACCGAGTTTTTCAAGCTCAGATCTGAGATATTTTAACGCTTCTGTCTTTCCTCCGCAGGGACCTCCCGTCAGCGCGATTTTAACTATCTTACCCATAAAAACCTCTAATAAAAATACACAAATCACGAATATGATACCATTATATAATGCATTATTATTAATTTAATTCGATAAAAGAATTATATCAATATATTAAAGTGCTAAAATAAAATTCGGAATTAATTTTTCATATTACTTTTTTGAAAGGAAGTTTTTATAATGGCAAAAGCAAACATCGATTGGTCAAATCTCGGCTTCGGTTATATCCCGACAGGCGAGCGCTATGTATCCGAATACAAGGACGGCAAGTGGGACGACGGTATTATGACCACCGACTCTAATATCACGATGAATGAGTGCGCGTGTGTTCTGCAGTACGCTCAAACCGTTTTTGAGGGTCTTAAAGCGTATACAACAGAGGACGGCAGGATCGTAGTATTCCGCCCCGACCTCAACGCAAAAAGGCTTATTGACAGCTGTAAGCGAATCGAGATCCCCGAGGTTCCCGAGGAGAAGTTCATTGAAGCGGTAGAAAAGGTAGTTAAGGCAAACGCCGACTTCGTACCTCCCTACGGCTCGGGCGCGACGCTTTATCTCCGTCCGTATGTTTTCGGCAAAAACGCGGTTATCGGCGTAAAACCCGCCGACGAATACGAGTTCAGACTTTTCGCTACTCCCGTAGGTCCCTACTTCAAGGGCGGCGCAAAGCCTATCACTATCAAGGTCTCCGACTTTGACAGAGCGGCTCCGCACGGCACAGGAAACATCAAAGCGGGTCTTAACTACGCTATGAGCCTGCACGCTATCGTTACCGCTCACGCTGAGGGCTTTGACGAGAATATGTACCTTGACGCCGCAACACGCACCAAGGTTGAGGAAACAGGCGGCGCTAACTTCCTGTTCATCACAAAGGACGGCAAGGTAGTTACACCCAAGTCCGACAGTATTCTCCCCTCGATCACACGCCGTTCGCTGATGTATGTTGCAGAGCATTACCTCGGCCTTGAGGTAGAGCAGCGCGAGGTATACTTTGACGAGGTCAAGGACTTCGCCGAGTGCGGTCTTTGCGGCACAGCCGCGGTCATCTCACCCGTTGGCAAGATTTACGACCACGGCAAGGAGATCTGCTTCCCCGCGGGTATGGAAGAAATGGGACCGATCACAAAGAAGCTCTACGATACACTCACAGGTATCCAGATGGGCAGGATCGAAGCTCCCGAGGGATGGATCAGAGAGATCTGCTGATCAATTTCAATTAGAATTAAAAAAAGCTGTCATTCATAGCGAAAGCTCAGAATGGCAGCTTAATTTATTTAAAACAATATGCGGTTTTAAAATGATTATCCCACGTTAGTTTTCCGAAAGTGTTTGAATAATACTGATTAAGGGTGACAAAATCGTCCTCTCCCCTTTTAAGCACGCAAAAATAATGCTCAACAAGGCTCTTTTTCTCACGGATAAAGATGATCGAGATCTTAAACTCATTTGCCCTGCGCCGGTATTCTTCAAAATCTTTTATAACCTCGCAGTCAACGCCGTGAGCCTTAAAGTAGTTCGGCAAGCGGCGCGGCGATGTTCCGAGCAAGCCGCTGACCCTGCCGAGCTTATTCAGCTCAAATTCAAGCAGGACATCGCAAAAGTCGACAGGCTTGCCGAGCTCTGTCATAACATTATAAGCCGCTGCGACTCCGCATCCGTTTTCCCCAACCTTGAAGAATCTGCCGTATTTCAGATCCTTTATCCGCTCGTCGTCCTGACGGAAGATATATCCGGTCAAGCCCGTGAACTTGCTTCTGTTGTAGGAATCACGCTCTTTAAGCTTTTTACTGCTTATTTGACTTATATTGCTTTTCCACGCCTTCATATTTCAATACCTACTATAAACGGCAGTCGAATCAACGACTGCCGTAATTTAATTCTAATAAAGAATTATCTTCTGTTTCTTCCGCCGTTGCGGGGTCTGCGGGGACGTCCGCCGCCTCTGCGGTCATCGTCACCGTTATCCTCGGGGGTAAGACCGTCAACGTCAATGAGCACCTGACGACGGCTGAGGTTGAGTCTGCCCTTGTCGTCGATCTCCTGAACCATTACGCGGATGATGTCGCCCACGTTTACAACGTCGGTAACGTTCTCTGTGCGCTTAACGTCAAGCTGAGAAACGTGAACAAGGCCTTCCTTGCCGGGAGCGATCTCTACGAACGCGCCGAAGTCCATAATTCTTGTTACCTTGCCGAGGTACATTGCGCCGGGCTCGGGATCGCTTGCGATAGTCTGAACAATATCAACAGCTCTCTTGCACTTCTCGGTATCAAGACCCGATACGAATACCTGACCGAACTCGCCGTCTTCCTCGATATCGATCTTGACCTCGCACTCAGCCTGGATCTCCTTGATGACCTTACCGCTCTTACCGATAACTTCAGAGATCTTATCGGCAGGAATAGTAGTTGTGAACATCTTGGGAGCATAGGGTGAAAGCTCTTCTCTGGGCTCTGCGATCGCCTTGAGCATAACCTCGTCAAGGATAAACAGACGAGCCTTGTGGGTCTTTTCAAGCGCTTCCTTGACCATCTCGGGTGTAAGACCGCTGATCTTGAGGTCCATCTGGATAGCTGTGATACCCTCGTGAGTACCTGCTACCTTAAAGTCCATATCACCGAAGAAGTCCTCGAGTCCCTGGATGTCAACCATTGTCATCCAGCGCTCGCCCTCTGTGATAAGTCCGCAGGAGATACCTGCTACGGGAGCCTTGATCGGAACACCCGCGTCCATAAGAGCAAGTGTCGAACCGCAGATAGAACCCTGTGAGGTCGAACCGTTTGAAGAAAGAACCTCGGAAACGAGTCTGAGAGCGTAAGGGAATTCCTCTACCGAGGGAATCACCGGAACAAGAGCTCTCTCTGCCAGCGCGCCGTGACCGATCTCACGTCTGCCGGGACCGCGGCTGGGCTTTGTCTCGCCTACCGAATAGCTCGGGAAATTGTAGTGGTGGATATATCTCTTCTCTGTCTCGCCGTCGATGCCGTCAAGCAGCTGCTTGTCCGAAACCGGACCGAGTGTAGCAACGGTGAGAACCTGAGTCTGGCCTCTTGTGAACATACCCGAACCGTGAACTCTCGGAAGTACCGCTACTTCGCTTGCGAGAGGACGGATGTCATCCATTCCTCTGCCGTCAACACGCTTCTGCTCATCGAGCAGCCAGCGGCGAACGATGAACTTCTGAGTCTTGTAGAGGCACTCGTCGATAGCAGCCTCCTGCTCGGGATAAATCTCGTCAAACTTCTCGTGTACAGCCTCGTAGATGGGCTTTAAGCGCTCATCGCGAACTGTCTTGTCGTCTGTATCGAGGGCAGCCTTAACGTCTTCCTCGGCAAAGGCTTTGATAGCCTCAAACATCTCGTGATCGGGCTCAAGGCTCGCGAACTCAAACTTGGGCTTGCCGATCTCGTCCTTGATCTCGTTGATGAACTTGATGATGCTCTGGTTAGCCTCATGACCTGCCATAATAGCATTGTACATATCCTCATCGGATACGCAGTCCGCGCCTGACTCGATCATAGCGATGCGCTCGCTTGTTGAGGCAACGGTCGTAGCCATCTTGCTGACAGCTCTCTGCTCCTCGTTGGGGTTGATGACGAACTCACCGTCGACCATACCTACGGAACAACCGGAAATAGGACCGTTCCAGGGTACGTCTGAGATAGAGATAGCGATAGAAGCGCCGATCATAGCCACGATCTCGGGCTGGCAATCGGAGTCAACGCTCATAACCGTGCAGACAATAGAAACGTCGTTGCGCATACTCTTGTCAAACAGAGGACGGATAGGACGGTCGATAACACGGCTTGTGAGGATAGCGTGCTCCGAGGGTCTTCCCTCTCTCTTGAGGTATGAGCCGGGGATCCTGCCTACCGAGTAGAGCTTCTCCTCGTAATCGACTGAAAGCGGGAAAAAGTCTACGCCCTCTCTGGGCTTTGCGGAAGCGGTAACAGCGCAGTGAACCACGGTCTCGCCGTAGGTCACAAGGCAGGCGCCGTTAGCGAGCTGAGTCATCTTGCCTGTCTCGACCTTGAGAGGTCTGCCGGCAAACTCAGTCTCAAACACTCTGTACTTGTCAAATGTCATTAAACTGTTCATTGTAAAATCCTTTCTGATATAAAATTTTATATTAACGGGATCTCACACTGATTTAGCAATAAAAACATACCGCAAGTCGAGTTGCAATATCTTTTTACCGCTAAAATACAGTGGGTGAATAATCCCGTTATACGGCTGTAATAATTGAATTTAGGGCAAGAGAGCTTTCGCTCCGCTTGCCCTTGTTTTGTAAGATTACTTACGGATACCGAGTTTAGCGATGATAGTACGGTATCTTTCGATGTCAACCTTCTTGAGGTAACCGAGAAGACTTCTTCTCTGACCAACCATCATAAGAAGACCGCGTCTGCTGTGATGATCCTTCTTGTGGATCTTGAGGTGCTCGGTAAGGTCATTGATCCTCTTTGTGAGAAGAGCGATCTGAACCTCGGGAGAACCTGTGTCGCCCTCGTGAAGAGCGTACTTCTGCATTATAGCCTGCTTTTCTTCTTTTAACATTTTTATTCCACCTTTTTATTTATTTTGCCCGGATCTCAGAATAGGGCTGTGAAACTCCGCTTTGCGGCTTGACCCCTAATCCGTGAAACAGGTCAACTGCTATATAATAACACAATTTATTCATAAAGTAAAGGGTTTTTAAAAGATTATTTTGTACCCTCGGTGCGTTTTTTCATCTGATTCAGAAGATTTGCCTTGTCTTTTTCGGACAAAAGGTTAAAGAGCTTTACGAACTCACGGGTCTTTTCGTCATCCAAAGAGGAATCGCGCACATATTCGATTTCCATATCGTCGGACAAAAGGCAATTCATATCGACCCCGAATATCTCCGATAGCTTTCTCAGCGAGGAAACGTTCGGCTCGGTCACTCCCGTCTCATACTTTGTATATGTTGTCCGGTTCACCTTTAGGATATCGGCGACATCCTTTTGGGTAAGACCTTTATTTTTTCTTAAGGTTTCAAGCTTGTAGCTCAGCGTATTCTTTTTACTTTCCATTATCTCACCGCCATACACCGTTAAAATATATTATATCTTATCGGAAACAGCCAATTCAATAAATGTGAAAAAATTTCCCCGCAAAAAGATAATGAAAACTATTATAATCATACTATATATCTAAATCCAATATTCTTTCAATTTTTATAAGAATTCATCTTCTCTTCGCACAACAGGAATTGCAGCGTACGAAATTTTTGCAAAGCTCGCCAAATAATCGAATAAACGAAATTATCCCCGAAGTGTTGCGCTTCGGGGCTTTTTTTGACACATATTTGACACATACATTTTCTGTATTTCTCTGTATTTTACTGTATTTTAGTGTGAATAAAGAAAAATAAAACCGCACTGAAAATACCGAGAAATGGCTTTCTAATGCGGTTTTTGGGGTGGAGCTGAAGATGGGACTTGAACCCACGACCTACTGATTACGAATCAGTTGCGCTACCAACTGCGCTACTCCAGCATTTATTGTAAAATTTTATTTGACCTTTGATATTATACATTATATTGAGAATTATTTCAATAGCAAATTTATTATTTCTGATTAAAAAATTGTTATTTTATTATTCCGAAAAATAACAAGCTTATTATATTATATAATGTATTCTGTTAAAACGGTATATTGGAAATTATTTGAATTGACCGGAGGACGAATATGAAAATCGGATTTGATAACGATAAATACCTTGAAATGCAGTCGCAGCATATCCGCGACAGGATAAAGCAGTTCGGCGGAAAGCTGTATCTGGAGTTCGGCGGAAAGCTCTTTGACGACTTCCACGCCTCGCGCGTTTTGCCGGGATTCAAGCCCGACTCTAAGCTTCAAATGCTTATGCAGCTAAAGGACGACGCGGAGATCGTTGTAGTCATCAACGCCGACGATATCGAGAAAAACAAGGTCAGAGGCGACCTCGGTATTACATATGACCTCGATGTTTTGAGGCTGATCGATATTTTCAAGAGCAGAGGCCTGATGCTTGAATCTGTTGTGCTGACCCGTTATGCCGAGCAGCCGACAGCCGTTAAGTTTGAAAAAAAGCTGACCGAAAACGGCATCAACGTATATCACCACTACTCTATCCCCAACTACCCCACCG
>JBGULZ010000099.1:0-2672 GCA_045116595.1 Ruminococcus sp.
TATGGTATTGAGATATCATCCCAGAAATTCGACGCGCAGGTGTTGCGGAAGTTGCCGTCCTTTGTCTGCTCCCAGTCCTTCGGCTCGCCGTCCTTGCGGTAGGGAGCGATCACCTTTCGCCTGAGCTTGACGGCGTCGGGGTCAAAGGTGTAGCTGCCGGATCTTGTGACGAACCAAATGTCCTCCATACCGTTCTTCCAGTTGGTTTTTGCTCCCCTGCCCTTTTCGCGCTGCCAGGTGATACGGTTGCGCAGCTTGAAGCGCTGCTGCAAAAGATTGCCGATAACCATACCGGAGCGCCAGTCGCAGCAGACGTACATTGAGCCTGTCGGCTTTAACAGAGGCTCAACAAGGTCGAGCCACTGTTCCGTGTAGCGCGTGTATTCGTCGTCCCCGGAGCTCTTGAAGCGGTTGCCGTTAAAGTCCTTGTCGAGGTTATATGGCGGGTCAACGATAATAAGATCCGCGAACCCGCGCGGCAAAAGCGGCATAACTTCAAGGGTATCTCCCAAAATCGTTTTATTTATAATATCAGTCAGTCCGGCGGGCTTTGTTACCGCGGCGCAGCGTTCAAGATAAGCGCCGCCATCCTCGACCGGAATATTGATTGTTTTGTTGCGCGGAGATTTCATAAGCTGTCCTTATAATTTATTGGCAATAATTAGTATTATTCAAACTTATTTTATCATAAGTTTAACAGGTTTTCAAGCGATAGAGAGAACATAATTTATATACAAAAACGCGCCCTCAAAAATGAAAGCGCGTTTTATATTATTCTTCAATATCCTTAAGCTCCGATTCCTCTACCTTTCTGAGCTCTTTACGGTTGAACGCCGCGTAGATCACGGGTACGATGTAGAGCGTCATAAACGTAGCGTAGAGCAAGCCGCCGATACAAACTATCGCGAGCGGCTGCATCATCTCGGAACCTGTGCCGATGCCGAGCGCCATTACCGAAAGTCCGAGCACGGTCGTGAGCGCGGTGATAAGGATAGGCCTCATTCTCGTCTTTCCTGCTTCAACGATAGCCTCGATCCTCTCTTTGCCGTCAAGCCTTAGCTTGTTGATGTAATCGACAAGCACGATACCGTTGTTTACTATGATACCGCACAGCATAATAAAGCCGATAAGCGACACAACGCTGATATCGAAGCCCGTTATGAGCAGTCCGATAAATCCGCCCGTGAACGCAAGCGGGATGGTAAACATAATGATGAACGGTGACTTTAGGCTCTGGAACTGCGCGACCATTATCAGGTAGATCATAATAACGCCGAGCAGCATCATAAGCATAAGCTGCTCTACCGCTTCCATAGTTGCGGCGTTTGAGCCTGCAAATTCGGTCGAAAAGCCGTCGGGCAGCTCGTAATCGTCAACGATTTTTTGAGCGTCGTTGTTAGCCTGAGTCAGCGTGTAGTCCTTTGCGACCTTGCCCGTGATGAGCACGTTGCGCTTTTGGTCGCGGCGGGTGATGACATCCATCGACTCCGACTGCGATATATCCGCGACGGAGCTCAGCGATATCTTTTTATCGTTGCCGTCCTTGTCCTGGTAGGTCAGGTTTATAGCGCCAACCTTGTCGGGAGCCGTCCTTTGTGCCTCGTCCTTTATAACTACAACGTCAAGGCTCTTGCCGCCGTCGGTCTTAAGGGCGGTCGAAGTCTTTTCGTCCGCGACTGCCTCGCTGACCTGCTGGAATACCTGCGCGACCGTCAAGCCCTTTGCCGCCGCCTTTTGCTTGTCGACGGTGACCTTTATCTCGGGGCTGGTCTCAGCCGCTCCGCTGTCAGCTTCCTCGATGCTGTCAAGCTCGCCTATCTTTCCCGCCAGATCGTCGGCAGTTGTTTTGAGCTTTTTGAGGTCGTCGCCGTACAGGTAGATCTGCACCTCTTCTTCGCCGATCAGCGTCGACATAGAGGTCATGGTGCCGCCTGTTGAGATCTCGCCGTCAATATCCGAGAGCTCCTCGGTGAGCTCCTCGCCGATTTGAACGCACTGCTTTACATATTCCGGCTTGAGCACGCCGTAAGCCATCAGCGAACCCGCCTGAGCGCCGGATGACGCGCCCGCAGACTGTGTTATTCCGAGCAGCGAGCCCGTGCCGCCTGCCAATACGCCGACTGTCTCGAATTCCTCGCGGTCATTGAACGCCTTGCTGACTCTTTCGCCGACCTTTACGGTATCCTCAAAGCTCGGATCGTTATTGAGATTTATAGTCATCTGCACCTGCTCGGTGCTCATCTCCGACATAAAGCTGAATCCGCGCATAAAGGTCAGCATTCCGCTTGATACAAGCAGAGCTATAGCGACCAGTACCGCGAGCAGCTTATGCCTGAGCACAAAGCGGAGCGATCTGTCGTAGCCCGACATAACTCTTCCCGAGCCTGTCTTGGGCTGTTTTATTTTTCTGAGCACGCGCTGGCTGAGCGCCGGCACGAGCGTAAGCGCCACGATTAGGCTCGCGATCAGCGAATACGCGACCGTCAGCGCCATATCCACAAACAGCTGGCGGGTCAAACCCTCTACGAACACTATCGGCACAAACACGCAGATAGTTGTGAGCGTTGAGGCGGCGATAGCTCCCGCCACCTGCTTTGCGCCGTTAACAGCCGCGGCTACGGCTGAATAACCCATTCCGCGCAGGCGGTAGGTGTTCTCGATAACAACTACCG
>JBGULZ010000100.1:0-1874 GCA_045116595.1 Ruminococcus sp.
CGTTTGATACAGCGGCTACAAGCTCGGACGAGGTTATCCAAGCCATAGGTCCCTGAATAACGGGGTATTTAATGTTTAAGATTTCACATACACGGTTCATAAAATCAATCCTTTCAAGTTGTTATCTCTATTTTACCCGAAAAGATTGACAATTTCCACTTACAGAAATATAATTATGATAAGTTATTTTACAAAATTAAGCTTTTGTAAGAAAAGAGGATAAGATGGCAGAGATCACCAAGCTTTGGATAGCAGACAAAATGAAGGAATTGATGAAGCAAAAGCCGATAGAAAAGATCCGCGTGACGGAGATCTGCAAAGCGGCGGAAATCGAGCGCCCGACCTTTTACTATCATTTTAAGGATAAATATGATTTGGTTGCGTGGATCTTCTTTCAATCGGCTAATAAGACCGATATTGTTTCTATCGAGTCAGCTGCCGAAAGTATGAAGCAGATGAAGCGGGATTTTCTGTTCTACAAGCGCGCCTATGAGGACTCGTCTCAAAACGCTCTATGGGCATATATGCTCGAATACTTTGTGCAGCGTTATGAAAAAATCGCAAAAGAAAAGCTGCATACCGAAGTGCTCGATACACAGCTCAAATTCAGTATTCGCCACTACTGTTATGGGTCTGTGGGTATGACAAAGGAGTGGCTGTTATACGACAACACCACCTCAGCAGAGGTAGTCGTCGAAATGATGTTCAATTCTATGCCGCAGAAACTATATTCTGTTTTGATGTAATCATCCGCAAAAGAAATTGATGAAGAAATGCTGAACAAGCTGCACGTTGTCACCGATTATGAAGGTCGCTCGGCGAACAGTCAGATATTGATTCTGATCCGTGACGCGATTGAGAAGTACGAGGAAAAGCACGGAAAGATAGAGATATAAAAACACCTCCGTTTGGATTTTTCAAATTTCCAAGCGGAGGTTTGTTTTATTGTGCTTTTGTTATTTCTTCAAAAAACTTTTGTGAGGCTTTGGAGAATACGTTGTCTTTTTTCCAAATCAAGTGCATTTCTTCGGTGAGTGCGTTTGTCAGCGGCTTAAAAATCAGCTCTGTGTTTCGATCCGGTTGATGTACGCTTTCAATGCACAGTGCGCAGCCCAAGTCGTCCTGAACCATCAGCGCGCCGTTGAAAAGTAGGTTATAAGTGGCGACGATGTTCAGCTTGTCTGCGGAGCGTTGAAGCAGACGCTTGACGATCCCTGTTTTTTCCGCCTGGCGGGACACGATCAGCGGCTTGTCGTATAAATCCTTCGGCTCTATCAGTTCCTTTTTTGCAAGCGGGCTGTTTTTTCTGATCAAAACACCCCAAACGTCACTGTTCGGGATTTTGATCGACTCGTACTTTGTTTCGTCAACGCTGCCGAAAACCAAACCGAAATCTACAAGACCGCTGTCGAGCCTTTCGACAACGTCCGACCTGTCGCCACTGATGAAATGAAAGTGGATGTCGGGGTATTCGTCCCTTACACGCTTTGCGGCTTTTGTCAGAAATCGAACACCTACTGTTTCGCCTGCGCCGATGAACACGTCGCCGGAAATATGCTCGTCAGAAACGGTGATCTCATTCTCTGTTTTCTCGACAAGCGCGATTATCTCCTCGGCGCGTTTTTTTAATATTCTGCCCTCGTCGGTCAGCTCGATCCTCTTACTGCCCCGTATAAAAAGCTGCTTGCCGAGCTCGTCCTCCATATCCTTCAACTGCCGTGAAAGCGTAGGCTGGCTTAGGTGCAGCGCGTTTGCAGCGCCCGATATGCTCTCTTCTCTTGCGACTGCCAAAAAATAATTCAAAACTCTGAGTTCCAATATGATCACCTCTTTATTATCATACCACTTTTCTATATGCCTGTAAAGCATAATAT
>JBGULZ010000101.1:0-4780 GCA_045116595.1 Ruminococcus sp.
GAAGGTCGGTCGTCTGATACGCGTCCGCACCCTCCGAAACCTTCTTGTCGGTCACACCGGAATCGAAAATGATACCCTGCACACCGAAGGGAGCCGCCATCCGGTAAATATCGGTTCCTTCGATCTGCTCCATCTGAAAGCCCGGCCACTCGGCATAATAATAGGGTTCGTTCGTCAAGCTGTTGATCGCCATACCGCCCCACCAGTAGACATAAACCTTATCCCACTTGGTTTCGCTGTTGTCGTAATACACATAACCGGGCTGGGTATTTTCCATATCGATTTCCAAGTCTTTAAAATACTCCTCATAAGGGTCGCTCTTGTCCTTGTATGCGATCGGCACACCGTATTCCAGTGCGGAAACATGCTGTGTAAATGCCGCCTCCAGGAACTCGGGATAGATATTTCTCCAATATTGCATAAAATGCTCTCCGGGCTCATATTTGCTGAAGATGATCTTATCCTTCGGATAACCGCTTTCGAGCAGCTTGTTGTACATTGTTTCCGTGACGTCGCCGTTATCTACCAGATAACCGCCGGCGTACAGATACAAAAACGGTGCGTTTTCCATTGAGCATTTATCCTTGAGAAAGCTTGTCCACTCCGCGTCGGCATACATGCCAAAGGTTGACGACAGCGCTCCGCCGGCACTGAATTTGTCGGGATGCGACAATACGGTATAGAAGGTTTCCAAGCCGCCGAGCGAGCTGCCGGCAAGCGAGGTGTGCTGCGCGTCGGTGTAGACGTTATAATGCTCGTTCACATACGGCATGACGGTATCGCAGATAAAGTCCGCAAAGGCGTTTCCGCGTTTGAGGGAGATATCCTCATCTTTGGCGTTGGCAGGCGCTCTTTCCAAATTGAGGTGTCCCAAATCGGGGATCAGCTCGTCGTCTCTGTACGGACTGCCGTTATCAACGGCGACAATGATCGCCTTGTTGCCTGTTGCCGCGATCATACTCTCAACGTTTTCGCTGACATTCCAGCACATAACATCGTTGTCCATGCCTCTCTCTGTACCTTTCGCAAGGACACTCTGACCGTCAAACATATAGATGACAGAATACTTTTCTTCTGCCTTCTCGTCATAATCCGCGGGCTTCCAGATATATACGTTTTTATCCCTTCCGTCAAACTGAAACACACTTGTATCAAATTTCGGATCATAAACGGGTTCGGTGCCGACCACATACGGAAGCAGTTCATCGTTACTCAGGTTCCATCCGCTGATAAAGCTGTTAAAGGCAACGTCCATGCTGGTGGTTTTGCCGTAGGTCAGGTGTACCATGTTGTATTGATTAACATCCGCTTCACAGCTGAAAAAGATGTTTTGATCATTCTCGCTGCTTTTTTCCATTTTGACGTCCTCAGTCTTACCGTTTGCGGTATTCATAAAGGTCGCTGTTATTTCACCGACCGACTTGGGCGCTCGGATGTTCAGCGTATGCATTTTCACAACATCCGCTTTTACGGGCTCGGTTTCTTTTATTGCAGAATCCGGGGTCGCTTTTTGGAACTCACGCTCACACAGCACCACTTGCACGGAGTTTTAGCACCACCGTGACGGAGAAATAGCACCACCGTCACGGACAAGTTGCGCCACTCAAATTATTGACTTACACTATTAAAACATGGTATCATGATCTTGCTTTACTCATACGCAGGATAGGGCAACGCCGGAGGGCGACCTGAGCGGCGTATGAGGTTCGCGGGAGAGTGATGCCATACGGTGTCACTCTTTTTGTTTTTCCGCAGACATCACTCTCCCGGAAACAAAAGCGATAAACTCCGGGGGTTCGGGGGCAGCGCCCCCGCTATGCCAAAGCTTTAATCCATTTCTTCCGCAAGGATGAAAATAACACGTCTGGCTTCGATGAACGGCAACTCTGTTCCGCGTTCATCCGCAATGTACCAAGGATTAGCGTATGGGCTGTTTCCCGCGGCTACCCATTCTTTCAAATCTGAGATTTCCTCCTCTGAAGCATCGGGCACAAGCGCCAGATAGCACTTCATTTCGTTGATGAGGTAGCGTTTCATTCTGCCGCCTCGCAGTTCTGCTCCGGCTTCAAGCCGTGCCTTGCCCGCATGGAAACCTTGCCCTCGACAGATACGACATAGGAGTTGTGGTAGATCCTGTCCATGATCGCGTCGCTGATGGGGCTGTCATGCGCCGGGTCCGTGTTCAATCTCTCGTACCAGTCGGAATAAGGGTCGTATTGCGTACAGAAAATCGTTGCGCCGTGCTTGGTTCTCGCTTCAATGATCTCAAACAAATCGTAGGACTGCTGAATGGTGAGCGGTCTCATCAGCCACTCGTCCATAATCAGCAAATCTACTTTCCCGTATGCCTTGACAGCTTTCTTGAAATCGTTTTCCGCGCGGGCGAGCGTTAATTCGTCCAGCAGCTCGGGCATACGCACATAGCGAACGCGCTTGAATTTACGACACGCGGCGTTTCCGAGAGCACAGGCAATGTAGGTTTTACCGCTTCCTGTAGCGCCCTTCAGAACGATGTGGTGCTTTTCATCAATGTATTTGCAGGTAGAAAGCCGCGTCAGTTCCTCACGGTTAAGTTTTCTGTCTTCAAAGTATTCAATCCCTTCCATGCAGGCAGAAGGGATGTCGAAATGTGCGTCATGGATACGTCTGCGCAGTTTACTCGCCTGCTGACTGTTCCATCCCGCGTTGACGATCAATCCAAAACGCTCTTCGAACGGGATCTGACTGTAGGTTGCCGGATCCTGTGACTGTGCTTCAAATTCTCTTGCCATTGCGGTCAAGCGCATTTCTCTTAGCTGGTCAACAATAGAAACATTACTCATCACGCTTGCCTCCCTTGTTGTAATATGCTGCGCCGCGTGTAATTCCGTGTCCGCCTTCCTTTTTGACGGGAACGTGGTCCGGCTGCTTTTCCGCAGAGGATTTACACAGCACGCTAATATTGCGAACAGTGGGCTGAGAGGTCAGTCTGAGTACTCTCTCACAAGCGTTGTCCAAGCGCTTTGAACCGTATCGCTTCTCAAGTTTCATGAGACTTGCGCAGGATTTGAAGCCCTGCTCAACCTCCTTGCCGCTATTCAGGAAATACTGTACGGTTTCAGCAATACTGCTTCCTGCGCCGGTTGCCCAAACTGTGAATTCATCGGCATTGTAGCCAAGATATTTTCTGTGTGCTTCGGGCATGTGCTCGGGCTTGACGACGGGATCGCGCTGCGGCTTGTCTAAACGAACATGAGCCGCGACCTTTGTCTGCTTGTAGAACACCTCCACAATATGCTTGGTAAGCCGCACGTCGACCTTTTCTCCGATCAAATCAAACGGAACGGAGTATTTGTTGACGCCGTCGCTCACCAGATAATCATAGCCGACCTTTGGGTGAACCCAAACGGAAGGCTCGTATGTATACAGAGGAAGGGGCTTGAGAAACTCCTTCTCCTCCTGTTCGAACGCTGTCAGACGACAACCGGGACGTTTTTTGAACGGACGTCGGTTCAGTTCCTCCAACTTTTCCGCCACTGCTTGCATTGCTTCGCCAAGGGTGAAAAACCTGCGGTTACGAAGAGAGGCAGTGATCCAAGTGGATACAAATCGGACGGAGCCTTCTGCTGCGGGTTTGTCGTCGGGCTTGCCGACTCTTGCGGGAACGATCGCGACGTTGTAATGCTCCGCCAGCTCCTGATAGCTTTTGTTTAATATAGTTTCGTAACGGGTATTCTTGCTGACTGCGGTTCGGCAGTTATCCGGAATCAGCAAACGCGGAACGCCGCCGAAGTAGTTGAATGCGTGAACATGACAGAGCAGCCAGTTCTCTGTCTTCATGTCGCCGCAAACCTCGGCGTAGGTATACCAGCTGCACGGTAACACGGCGACAAATATGTAAGCCGGTTCCACCTCTCCGGTAACTGAATCGGTGATGTAGAGTGGGTCTCCTGCCCAATCCACCTGAACTGCGTCGCCGGGCTTATGTGTGATGCGCATGGTCGCTTTCGTAACGCGTGCCCAACGGCGATACTTCTCGCAGAACTGCGTGTACATATATGGGATTCCGCCCGAATCGCGAACCTTGACGCAGTATTCTTCCCACAAAAGCGTGAGCGTAACGCCTTTCTTTGCAAGCTCTTTGTGGATCTCAGAAAAATCCGGCTGCGTGTAAGGACACGCCAAAGCGTACTTTCCCGGGTAAAGAAGCTCCTGAATCATCTCGTTGGTAACGTCTTCACCCAACGGCCAGGAGATCCCGGCTTTCTTCGCCTTGTCGAGCACATCGGAGATCGTGTGACGCGAGCAGTATAACTCTCGCTCCATCGCTCGCTGACTATGCCCTTCGCTGTGCAGTCTTAAAATGTTTCGGTAGTCGATCATTTCGACAACCTCCTTTTGATTTAGTCACGCTGACGCGTGCCAAATCTATTATAGAGGGTGGTGCTCAACCCCGTAAAGGGTGGCGCTAAAGCAGCGTGACCGTGGTGCTAAAACTCCGTGCAAGTGGTGCTCACGCGGCGGAATATACACATTTATTATACCACATTTTCGCTGTTTTGTCAGTATTTATCGGAGGTTTTGGGTTATTCAGTTTACATTACTTTAAATTATAATATTTATAATTATCACAACACAGTTTTTGGGGTTTTTCATGCTTTTATTGAATTTTATTATTAATTTTATACAAAGCAAGTCGACAAAATTTATGTTGCTTATATACAATTTATCAGCGATTGCTTTGGCAGTTATACCGAAATATTAATTTGCTTTTTCTGTATTTATTCACAATTTAGTATCA
>JBGULZ010000102.1:0-3486 GCA_045116595.1 Ruminococcus sp.
TGCACTATCTTATGGTTACGGGCAAAAGCAAGTGGTATCTCGCTGTTTTGGTGTTCCAGAGAGGTTTATACATCTTTGAGATTGAGCGTGACGAGAAAGAGATCGCCGTGCTCGCGGAGATAGAGCAGGCGTTCTATGAGAACAGTATGATCGGCAAAATGGAGCCGCGTACCGACGGCGCGGCTGCTACGACCGAGACAATCAATGAGATGTTCGCGCACAGTGAGCCCGATACCGAGGTTGATCTTGGGCTTTATCAATCAGAGATAGATCAGTATTTTAACCTTAAAGCTCAAAGTGCGGAGATTAAAAAGCTGATGGACGAAAAGCTCAACGCTGTCAAGGCGTTTATGAAAGAGGCAGAGCGCGGTATCTGCGGGGATCACAAAGTTTCCTGGAAAACGCAGGTCAGAAATACGCTTGATAATAAAAGGCTCGCTCAGGATCATCCGGAGATAGATCTGAGCAAGTATATGAAACAAAGCACATCAAGACCATTCAAAATAACATAAAGGAGATCTCACTATGGCAAACAAGATTCAGAAATCAAACACAAAAGACACATCAATCAAGGGCTATGTCAAGGCTATGGAGAGCGGTATCAGGGCTGCGCTGCCGTCGGTTATGACTCCCGAACGCTTTACGCGCATTGTTATGACGGCACTGTCAACAACGCCGGAGCTCAATAAGTGTACGCCTCAGAGCTTCCTCGGCGCTATGATGACCGCTGCACAGCTCGGTCTTGAGCCGAACACTCCGCTCGGACAGGCTTATCTTATCCCTTATAAAAACAAAGGCGTGCTCGAGGCTCAATTCCAGATCGGTTACAAGGGTCTGATCGACCTTGCGTACCGCTCCGGCGAGGTTGAGCTTGTCCAGGCTCAGTGCGTTTACGAGAATGATACGTTTACTTATCAATTCGGTCTCGAACCGAAACTCGAACACATACCGGCGGACAGTAACCGCGGCAAGCTCGTCAAGGTTTACGCCCTATTCAAAACAAAATCGGGCGGATTCGGCTTTGAGGTAATGAGCGTAAATGATGTCAGAGAACACGCAAAGAAGTACAGCAAGTCCTACAGCTCACAGTATTCCCCGTGGGCTAAGAACTTTGAGGAGATGGCGAAAAAGACCGTTCTCAAGAAGTGCCTGAAATACGCTCCGCTTAAATCGGAATTCGCGAGAGGCATTTCCTCTGACGAGACGATCAAGACAGATATGAACGCGGATATGTTTACTATACCGGATGAAACAGTGTACGAGGCTGAGGCAGTTGAGGTCAATCCCGAGACAGGCGAAGTCCTGAACGCTGACGCATTAGCCGAAGATTAATCAGTTAATAACCAACCGCGCATTGGGTTATTATATACAATTTCATAGTGGATCGCTTGCAAGGATGGGAGAGCGCGGCTCCCGCAGCGGCGATCAAGTTTAGACGTGGTAAAGATGTCCGAAAAAAGGGTGTCTTTATTGTGTCAGTTATAAAAGGAGAAGTATGGCTAATCTAAAGGTTACGCTTGATTACTTTCCTCATATTGAGCGGTCGCGTCCTATGCAGATGATCGGTGCCGAGTTTAACGAGAAGGGCGATTCGGTAATGTGGACTATTCTTGAAGAAATCTACTTACGCGGTTGCGGCTACTATTGCGAGTGGAACGACGACGTGGCGTTAATGTTCATACAACAGCCTCATTTGAGCGTGGGTGTTGGCGTTGTGTCGGAAATCTTAAAAGCTATGATCAAAAGAGATATTCTAAGCGCTGAGATGTTTGAGAAGTACGGTATTCTGACATCTGCTGAAATACAGAAATTTTACTTTGAAGCAGTCAAAAGGCGCAAGGGTGTAAAAGCCATAAAGGAGTACCTCTTAATAAATTGTTCCCAAATCCCGCAAAATGTAAACATTATCTCGCTTAATGTAAGCAATAACGAGGAAAATGTAAGCAATAACAAACAAATAAAAGAAAATAAAATAAAAGAAAATAAAATAAAAAAATTACCGCAAAAACCAGAAATCGGGCTGCTGCTAAAGGACGGAGAGATTTTTTATATTTCTGATAACGAAATTTCAGATTATCAAAAAAGATATCCGTGTTTGAGGATCAGGCAAGAGCTTGTGTCAATGAAGAATTGGCTTGAGGAAAAACCCGAGGCTCGGCGGTCTTTAAGCGGTACGCGAAAGCTGATTGAATCATGGCTGTATAAAAAAGCGAAAGGAGTGACGGATAATGGAAGCGCTAAGCGGCGTGTTAAGGAAGTTGAATATCCCGGCTACGACGGCGGGATCGTCCTCTAAGGTTGATGTAACAAGCGAGGAATATGTCAAGGAAGATTGCAGGGTCAGTAATGACATCGAGGGTGATCTTAAAGGTTATGATTGCCCTAAGTGTAAGAACAAGGGCGTTATATATAAACCTTCATTCAGCGACTTTTACGGCTACTGGACGACGGTAGCGGTCAGATGTGACTGTATGCCGATCAGAGAGGAATTGATCAGACGAGAGAAAAGCGGGCTCAAAAAGCTGTTTGATAAATACACCTTTGAGACATACAAAGCGTGGGATCCGTGGCAACATCACATTTTGATTGAGGCGCGCAACTATGCGAACAATCCCGAGGGATGGTTTTACATAGGCGGTCAGCCCGGCTGCGGTAAGACGCATATTTGTACAGCGATAGTAAATCGATTAATAAAAAACGGCAAAGCTGCCCGATATATGCTTTGGGATGATGAAACGACGGAGCTGAAACAGCACATAAACGATTCTGAGGTTTATGAGTCTTTAATTAAACCATTGAAAAATGCTGATGTGCTGTACATTGATGATTTTTTCAAAAAAGGTCAAAATGCTCCTGTAACAGCAGCTGATGTTGATGTTACATTCAAGATTATTAACTTTCGATATATAAAAAAATTGCCTACGATTATCAGCGCAGAGAAATCTGTCGCACAAATTATCAGGATTGACGAAGCTCTCGGATCCCGCATTGCCGAAATGACAAAGGGTAAGGAGTTATATATCGCTCCTGATATTAAAAAGAATTACAGATTGAGGCGCAAATGAGAGTAGAAATAAAAATGAAGCTGCCGAGCGCGAATGAGTATATCGACGTTTGCAGGACGAATAAATTCAAGGCTGCGCAGTTTAAGCGAAATGTAGAAAACCAGATCGCTCTATTCCTGAAAAGGCTGCCGAGGTTTGAGCAGCCTATCAGGATCCGCTTTCACTGGATCGAGGAAAACAAGCGGCGGGATCTTGATAACATAGCTTTTGCGAAAAAGTTTATCCTGGATACGCTCGTAAAGCTCGGCAAGCTCAAGGACGATAACCGGAAATGCGTCACGATGTTTACTGATACCTTTGCTTACGGCGACGAGGCAAAGGTGATACTGGATATCAGAGAAGATAAGGGGGACAAAGATGGCTGTATTCATTGTTGATCTATCGGCAAAGGCGATCGTCAGGCGGCACAGGTCGTTACATG
>JBGULZ010000103.1:0-4486 GCA_045116595.1 Ruminococcus sp.
ATCGAGAAAAAGCTCGATTATTATAAGATTTAGGGGGGTAGAAGAATGTCATTTTTAAAAGTAGATAATATCAAAAAGAGCTTCGGCAGAACCGAGGTCTTAAAGGACATCAGCTTTTCGCTTGAAAAAGGCGAGGTTTTGGCGATAATCGGTTCCTCGGGCTCGGGCAAAACAACGCTTTTGCGCTGTCTGAACTTCCTTGAGATACCTCAGCACGGCAAAATCACGGTAAACGGGAAGGTGCTTTTTGACGCGGAGGACGAGTCAAAGCGCAGCGAGGCGTCTATCCGCCAAAACCGTTTGCACTTTGGTATGGTTTTCCAAAACTTCAACCTCTTTCCGCAGTACAGCGTGATGAGCAACCTCACTCTCGCGCCCACGCTCAGGGCAAAGGAGCAGATACTTAAACACAAGGATTATCTCGGCGCCACGAATATGAAGCAGGCGACTCAGATGATCAACGATGAAGCGGAGGCTCTGCTCAAAAAGGTAGGACTCAGCGAAAAACGCGACTTTTACCCCTGCAACCTCAGCGGTGGACAGCAGCAGCGCGTGGCTATTGCCAGGGCGCTCGCACTCAACCCGGACATCCTCTGCTTTGACGAGCCGACCTCGGCGCTCGACCCCGAGCTTACGGGCGAAGTCCTCAACGTAATCAAAGGACTCAAAAGCGCCGACAGCACAATGATCGTCGTAACACACGAGATCGGATTCGCTCACGATGTAGCCGACAAAATAATCTTTATGGACGACGGCTATATCGAGGAGGAGGGAACACCTCAGCAGGTGATCGATAATCCGACGAGCGAGAGAACAAAGGGATTTTTGGCTCGCTTCAACCAATTCGGAGATTAATACACGATTTTTGAGAGATAACGGAATTTTTTACCTTCCGTTATCTCTTTTTTATACAAGTAAACTATTGAAAAAACCGTAAAAAAATGCTATACTAATTCTAACTATGTAGTATACTTACTATAATTGCGTAAAAATGTAAATTTATTGCGAAAAATTTTGAAATGGAGGCAATAATATGGCGATTAAAGTTACCCTGCTCGCGCACACCCCAAACCCCGAGCAAACCGTGGCAATGGCGGCAAAGCTTTGCTACTCGCCGTCGGATATCGAGAATATCCGCGAGGGCTTGACGGAGGAGAAAACGACATCCTTCCTCAATATGCTCTCCGACCTCGGCCACGCAAGCCCTACCGAGCACGCATCGTTCACCTTTGGTATCGAGGGCATCTCGCGCGCCTGCTCGCACCAGCTCGTGCGCCACAGAATAGCCTCCTACTCTCAGCAGAGCCAAAGATACGTTGACGGCACAAGGTTCGACTTTGTCACTCCGCCCGAGATCGAAAAAAATCCCAAGGCGCTCGCCGCTTACGAAAAGGCACTCGCCGTAGAGGCTCAGGCGTATAAGGAGATCCGAGACAGCCTTGTTGCAGGTTACATCACCGACTACCTCGGCGAGCCCCAAAACGGCACGGACGAGGAGATCATGGAGAGCTTTAAGCAGGCTGACAAAAAGCGCTACTCCGCATTTCTTAAAAAGGCTAACGAGGACGCGCGCTTTATTCTGCCCAACGCCTCAACTACCAAGATAGTCTGCACGTTCAACGCGCGCAGCCTTAACAACTTCTTCGCTCACCGCTGCTGCAACCGCGCCCAGTGGGAGATCAGAGAAGTAGCGGAGCAAATGCTGCTGCAGTGCCTCGAGGTCGCGCCGACGTTGTTCAAAAACAGCGGACCGGGCTGCCTGTTCGGACCGTGTCCCGAGGGCAATATGTGCTGCGGCAAGCAAAAGGAAGTCCGCGCAAAGTACGGCAGAGGTTGATTATGAAAAGCAAGATAATCGTTATAGAAGGGCTTGACGGCAGCGGAAAGGCTACCCAGACCGCGCTGCTCGCCCAAAAGCTCAGCGACAGGGGAATAAAGGTCAGGCGGCTTGAATACCCCGACTACGACAGCCCGAGCTCGTCGCTGGTAAAAATGTACCTCGGCGGAGAATTCGGCAGCAAGCCCGAGGACGTCAACGCCTACGCCGCCTCGGCGTTTTACGCCGTTGACCGCGCCGCGGGTTTCCTCGGCGACTGGAAAGCCGACTACCAAAGCGGAAAGCTGTTTTTGTGTGACCGCTACTGCACCTCAAACATCATCTACCAAATGGCTAAGGTAAGCGACGCCGAGCGCGACGCGTTCATAGAGTGGCAGGCGGATTTTGAGTACGATAAGCTCGGACTCCCGCGCCCCGACGCCGTGATCTACCTCGACGTTTCTCCCGACGTTTCGCAAAAGCTGATGGAAAAGCGTTACGGCGGAGACCAAAGCAAAAAGGATCTGCACGAGAGCAACCTCAGCTTTCTGTTATCCTGCCGCAAAAGCGCGCTCTACGCCGCCGAAAAATGCGGCTGGAAGATAATCGACTGTTGTGAAAACGGTGATATCAAGCCGATAGACAAGATCTCAGATGAGATAGAAAAGGCTGTAAGCGACATTTTATGTTAGAATTTAAAAATATAGAAAAATCAAAAATCAAAGAGTACCGCGCGTTCTACGGCGACGATGAGATCGGCTGCGAGGCAAATTTTGTCAGCGCCTATCTGTGGAACAGCGAGTATAATATTAAAGCCGCCGTTTTTGACGACACGCTGATAAAAGCGTATTTCCGCAGTGACGGCAGACTTTGGGGATACTGCTTTCCGCACGGCAAAAACGTAAGCAGAGCGGTAGAGGCGATCTTTGAGGACGCGCGAGAGAATGACCGCGAGCCGTATTTGGGCTATATGTCGCGCAAGGAGCGCGAGGAATTCGAGCGCCTTTACCCCGGAAAATACATTTTTGAGCCGAGCACTACGACTCAGGACTACATTTATCTGACCGAGAACCTCGCCGGTCTGCCGGGCAAAAAGTACCACGCCAAGCGCAATCATATCTCGCGGTTTTACCGCGATTTTCCCGAGAGCAGGGTGGAGCCGATTACTACTCAAAATGTCGGTGACGCGCTGGAGGTCGTCCGCCTTTGGTGCGAAGAAAACGGTATCGACTGCAAAACTCACGCCGAATACGCCGTAATAGGCGAGGCTCTCGATAACCTCGAGCTGTTTGAGATGCGCGGAATGATCCTCTACGCGGACGGAAAGCCCGTCGCCATGACGCTCGGTTCCGAGATATCAAAAGCCTGCTTCGATGTCAATTTTGAAAAAGCGCTCAAGGATTACAACGGCAGCTATGCCGTGATAAACAACGAGTTCGCAAAGACTCTGACCTCATACAAATACCTCAACCGCGAGGAGGATTTGGGGCTTGAAGGGCTGAAAAAATCAAAGCTCTCGTACCACCCCGAGATGATTTACGAAAGATTCGACGGTATCCCAAAATGACGGCGGAGCTAAGAAAAGCCGAAGCCGGCGATATCGACGAACTGAAAAATCTGTGGCTGAGCTGTTTTGAGGACAGCGAAGAAGCAACAAGATTATTCTTTGAAAGAAATAAAAACACATATCACGCCTATACAGCAATGCTCGACGGCAAAATCGTTTCGGCTTTGTACCTGATCGACTGCAGGCTCGGCGGAGAAAACGCTCACTACCTCTGCGGGGCGGCTACCCTGCCCGAATACAGAAAACGCGGAATAATGAGCGCGCTGATAGAATATTCATTAAACGACGCAAAAAGCAGGGGAGACCGCTTTTCGCTTTTACTGCCCGCGAACGCGGAGCTCTACCGCTTTTACTCGGCGCACGGGTACAGGACTTGTTGCTCGGTAAGACGAGCAGAAATAAAACGCTGCGAGCTCGAAGCCGAACGCGGAGCGTTAATGCGCACAGATACATCTGACTTTGAGCAAATGCAAAGCGGATTTAAGGAAAATAATTTTCTTTATTGGAATAATAATTACATCCGCTTCGCGATAGATTACTACGCCTGCTACGGCGTAAAGACCGTTTACAGCAAAAACGCGCTCGCTGTTTTTGAGGAAGAAGACGGCGTTTGCAATGTTTTCTATACGATTTATAATGACTTAAAAGAATTAAAATCCCTTTTACTGAACAATACAGAGTCAAATTACTTTGTTATCACCGGCAAATGCGGAGAGGAATTCTTTGATAATTCTAAAAATGAAAAATACGGAATGGCGCGGGCATTAAGCTCAAAGCCCCTGCCAAATGACATATATATTGGGATAACTTTAGATTAACCGAGAGGAGAAAATTATGTTTTACTTGTTTTTAGCCGAAGGATTTGAAGAGACCGAGGCGCTTGCCTGTCTCGACGTGATGCGCAGGGCAAAGCTCAGCGTACAGACCGTGGGCGTTACGGGCGAGTTTGTTATCAGCTCGCACGGCGTTTGCGTAAAGTCGGACGTATCTGCCGACGATATCGATTACGACGAGATAGAGGGCGCCGTCCTCCCCGGCGGAATGCCCGGAACTCTTAACCTTGAAAAGGACGAGAGGGTCATCAAGTGCGTAAAATACTGCCA
>JBGULZ010000104.1:0-4070 GCA_045116595.1 Ruminococcus sp.
GGTGGCGCACGGCGTCAAATCCACGATCGATGGTGCCGAGGTATTGATCGGCAGCTATCACTTTGTTTTTGAGGATAAGGGCTCCGCCGTACCGCTCGGAACAGAGAAAAAGCTGCTTGCGATCTCAAGCGAATTTTCAAGGCTGTATTTGTCCATTGACGGCTGGCTTGCAGCGGTCATTTGCATCGAAGATCCGCTCAGAGATGAAGCGCCCGCCGTCATGAATCAGCTCAAGGAGCTTGGTTTTGACAATATCGTGATGATGACGGGCGACAGCAAGCATACGGCAAAGGCGATTGCCGAAAGAGTCGGCGTCGACCGTTTCTACGCGGAGGTTTTGCCCGAAGAAAAAGCTCATTTTGTATTAAGTGAAAAAGCAAAGGGCAATACGGTGGTGATGATCGGCGACGGTGTAAACGATTCGCCCGCGCTTTCTTCTGCCGATGTGGGTATCGCCATTTCCAACGGCGCGGCGATCGCAAGGGAGATCGCAGACATCACGATATCCGAAAACGATTTGGGCAGTATCATCACGCTGAGAAAACTCAGCACCGCTATGATGAAGCGCATCGGCAGAAATTTCCGCTCGATCATCTCCGTGAACGGCGGTCTGATAGCGCTGGGAGTCGGAGGCTTGGCACAGCCGACCACGACCGCAACGCTGCACAACGCCTCAACACTTGGGATAGGATTGTTAAGTACAAAGAAACTGATATAGAAAAAACGCCTGCCGGTCAATGAACCGCCCCAAATTGTGTAGACAACACAAAAACGGCGTGCTATGGAAGAATTAAATAATTAAGCAAAATACTGACATCTCTTTTCGAGGGGTGTCAGTTTTGTTTTTGATTGAATACTTATATAAATATAACTATTAGTTATACTTATTTGGTGTATCTCTGGACTTTCCAAACAAACTGTGGTATGTTGTTGTGCTTGAAAGGCAGGTGAGCGTAATGACAACACTGGAAAATCTATACTACGGCAACATCGCTCCGCACGAATATGAAGTGGAGCGCGGCAGTGAGTATGACGTTACCGCAAAGCTGGTAATCCGTCATGAACAAGAGTTATCCGCAACGTTGACAGAACAACAGAAAGCGATACTTGAAAAAATTAAAGACAATTACACAGAGCTTATGAACCTCGGCGAACGCGACGCGTTTGTTCGGGGGTTTTCTTTAGCTGTCAGACTGATGATTGACGCTATGAGCGACAAAAAATAATAAGCGAAATTTTGCCCCGTTTCGCGCGAATTAAAAGTTCGCATCCGTAACCCGAACAAGCCGAACAAAGCCCAAACAGGCGATTTGTCGGCATTTGTGACCGCAAATAAAGGCTATGGTAACGAACACATATCGTTTTCCATAGCCTTTAGTTTTGCAATGCGTCTCTTAATTTTTTAAGGATCCTTTTCAGCTTTTGCTCCGCACCGCTTTCGGTTAAGCCGAGTAAAAGAGAGGCTTCACGTAAGGTCTTCCTCTTCTTGTCCATAAGACAAGAAGGACAGATACCGAATACAAGCTCTATCAACTTTCTGTCCTTCGTTTTCAAGCTATGAAGCGCCTCGCACAAATCATAGCATTGTTGATTTCTGAAAAAGTATTTTTCGGGAGATAGCGTAGATAAATCTTTCTGCGATACCTGAGAGTAAAACGCCTGCTCGTTTGCCTGATCATCAATATCCAAATTGAAATCCTGCTTAAACCGCTCTGACGCGAGAATACATTTTCTAACGTTGGATTCAGAGATATTCAGCTCCTTTGCGATTTCCGAAACCAACTCATCAAAAGGTTTTTCCTTAGCTTGCCGGTAATATAAGAAAGCAACCTTTCTAATCGTTTTGTAGTTATTCGCGTTATCGACCGCAACATTTCCGCAGTTTGTTCTCACATAATCGTGCCAGGCGTCGAGAACCTTGTATTTTATCAGCTGAAGCACCGGCATCTCCGACTTATAGTCTTGCAGCTCCTCCAATAGCAGCACTACAAATATCTGCTTTAAATCCTCTTCTCTGTCTTGCGCGATTCCGTAGTGCCAGCAAAATTTATATATTTTTCTCTCCAAAACAGGCTCGTAAAAATGCAGGAATTCATTAATGAAAGTAATATCCTTGGTATCTTTATAACGGACAAAGTAATCATTAAAATTCTTTAGCTTTATAGGCGTGTAGTTTAGCTTATACATCGGTTACTTTACGCACCTCCCGATCGATCACTTTAATCTCCATATCATTTTCGTACTGATTCTTCGCGTATTCAAAATCAAGCTGTGATTTTTCATAGCAGTCATTAATATATTCTTTCGCTGCGGCAAATTCAGATTCACTGTATTTGCCGCGGCTTTTTCTTTTTCTGATAAAGTTATCTCTGCGCTTCCAAAATATATAAATCGGGGTCGCGGTTTTCTTTTGCGATTCCATTTTCTGCTTTGTTATTTCGGGATGCTTGGCGATATATTTGCAGGGAACATTGTATTCGGGATTAACGTCATCACAATAAAGCTGTTTGTGTGCGCTCGTCATCAAGAAGTACCTTCCGCAGATTTTACACTGCCAGAGATAATGACCGTGGCTGAGTGCCTCGAACAAATCCATTACATAAAAGTCCATCATACGGCTGAAATATATTCGGCGAAGTATTTTGTAATCATCATCTTTGTTGTCTATGACGGGCGAAACCGTCTGGACAGAGTTGACAGAGAATCCGCGCATTGTATTTTCCGCGGGATTTGACTGATACAGATAACACATAAACAGCTCATCGTTAAAAAGCTCAAAAGCGGTTTTCGCAAGCTCGGATTTTTGGCGTGAACCTTTCTCCATTAAATTCTGAGTGTAGTTTTGAACAGCCGTCGCAAAATTCGCCGTATCTATCGCTATGTATGCGTAAACAGCGCCGAGAACCTTTGCGTAATCAAACCACTTTTTAATCTCCTCGATTCTGTATTTTTGTTCATCCGAAAACGGCGGCTCTATTTCTAAAATTTCATCATACCTATCAAGAGCGTCAGAAGAATAGACGCTGTCTATCAGTTTCTTAGATTCTTCAAAGTCAAAACAGCCAAATATCTCGTGCTTTTTCATACACTCAAGCATCTCCAAAATAGATTGCTGTTGAGCGGAATAGCGTTCACGGCTGTAGCCGTAAAAATGTATCGCTTCATAACAAAACTTAACCTTTCCGCCGAGCAAGAGCAGTTCTGTCATATCATCGGCGGAAATGTTGGTTACCATACGGCTTACCGTTCCCAAAGGATAATCCCGGTTATTGAGCCTGACAGTATCATCGGTGAAGTCCGCTGAAAAGCGATTGTAGAGGTGATAGCCCTCGTTTGGTTTTTCAATAAATTTCATTTTAGAACCTCCGTTCGACAATATTATAGCACAAATGTTTGTCTGTCACAACCCTTTTTAGGAAAGATTTTTGACTTGTCATATCAAAAAGCAGACTTTTTAAAATTTTTGACATTTATATATTGGAAAGATAAATTCCGAATATATCAGGAAAGAGGTTTTTTAAAATGCCCAAAAAAACAAAAGAACTGTCTCTGCGGTATCCATCGCCGTATGAGATAGTCGACGGTTGCCTCCACAAAAAGGTAACCGAGAAAAATCACACTTACTCACGTAAGCTGTGTAACTTTACTCCGAAAATCATCAATGAGATCACTCTTGATGACGGAGCGGTGGATACGAAACGCCTGAAGCTCGGCGGAGAGCACTCAAGCGGAAGAACTTTGCCCGAGATAGAAATCGCGGGCGCGGAGCTTGCAAGCTTCAACTGGCTGATAGAGCGCTGGGGAGCGGACTGCGTACTCGAACCGGGAACAACGGTCAAGGACAGTGTGCGACACGCAATTCAGCTGACGGCAGTTGACGCGGACAAGAAAACTCTGTTCGCGGTCACAGGGTGGAAGAAGATTGACGACGGGTGGAAATACCTTCTTCCGAACGACAGCGAATGTGATGTGAAACTTCCGGGAAAGTTGAGCCGCTATGAAAAGGCAAGTGAATGGTCGGAGCAGGATTTGTCAACGGTATGGTTTATGACAGACGAGTTTTTATTCGC
>JBGULZ010000105.1:0-2114 GCA_045116595.1 Ruminococcus sp.
AAGCGAATTGCCCACCTCCCCTAAAACGCTTCGCGTGTCAGGGGAGGCTTTTTTTATATTATTAAACTCTAAACTCTAAACACTAAACTCTAAACACTAAACTCTAAACTCTAAACACTAAATCTAAACTAAATTATAATACAAATCAACCCGTTACAGCCGTCGTTTATTATTTTGCGGATGGTGTCGCCGATCTTTCTTCTGGCGTCGGCGGGCATACGGTAGAGCTTGTTGCAAAGCCCCTCGTTGACGAGCTCGTGAACCGACTTGCCGAAGATATTGCTCTCCCAGATTTTTTCCGGATCCTCCTCAAACTCTTTGAGAAGATACGACACAAGCTCCTCGGACTGCTGCTCCGAGCCCACTATCGGCGTGACCTCGGTCTGGGTCTCGATCTTCATCATATGGATCGACGGCGCGCTCGCCTTTAGCTTGATACCGTACTTTCCGCTCTGCTTGATTATCTGCGGCGGGTCGAGCGTGAGCTGGTCGATGGTCGGCATCACGATACCGTAGCCGGTCTCCTCCACCTGCTCGTAGGCTTTGGCTATCTTGTCAAACTCCTGCTGCTTCGCGCTGAGCTCGCCGAGGGTTTTCATCAGGGCGCATTCGTCGGTGATATCAAGCCCCGTCTGCTCAGAGAGCACCTTGTAGAACAAGCCGGGCTCTATGCCGATGCTCACATTCGCGCTGCCCTCTCCTAAATCGAGCGAATCAAGGCTCGCGCCGGTGATGTACTCGTTTTGCTCGAGCTGAGAAGCCGCGTCGCTTATGGAGCGGATCTTCTCTATCCCCTGCGCCGAGGTCTTTATCGTGTCAAAAATCGCGGATTTTACCGGATGACCGGGGTCGAGCGCGACTACCCACCGCGGGATATCGACCTTGATCTCCCTGACCGGGAACTCAAAGAGCAGCTGCGCCAAAATGCGCTTTATCTCGTCCTCGCTGAGCTCCATACAGCTTACGGGCAAAACGGGCACCTGATAATCCGCGGACATATTTTCCGCAAGCTCCAACGCGCTTTCGGCGCTTGGGTCGACGGTGTTGAGCAGCACGATAAACGGCTTGTTTATCGCCTTTAGCTCGTCTATTACCCTGCGCTCGCTGTCGATGTAATCCTCGCGCGGGATCTCGCTGAAGCTGCCGTCGGTCGTGATGACGAGCCCGATGGATGAGTGGTCGGTTATGACCTTTTTTGTGCCGATCTCAGCCGCCTGTTCAAACGGCAGCTCGTCGTCCGACCACGGGGTCTTGACCATCCGCGGAGCGTCCTCCTCGCTGTGACCGAGCGCGCTGTCTACGATATATCCCACACAGTCGATCATCCTGACCTTAAAGCTCGTGTTGTTGCCCAAATCGACCTCGACCGATTCCTCGGGGATGAACTTGGGCTCGGTCGTCATTATAGTCTTGCCCGCCGAGGACTGCGGAAGCTCGTCGACCGTGCGGGCGTAGACGCTTTCGTCGCTTATATTCGGCAGCACAAGCGAATCCATAAAACGCTTTATAAATGTTGATTTTCCCGTGCGGACAGGCCCCACAACGCCGATGTACACGTCGCCGTCGGTGCGGCGGGAGATATCACGATAAACATTTCTTTCTTCCATTGTACCGCCTCCTTATGCCTTTGGTATCAGCAGCATCTGAGCGCTGTCGAGCGTTAAGCCGGTAAGCGAGTTTTCGCTTTGCAGCGGCTTTAGCCCCGTGTTGTGAGCCTTGGCGATCTCCCAGAGGTTCTCGCCGGGTGAAGCGTAGTAGAGAGTCAGCGCGCAGTTGTCGCGAGCGACGGGCTTATCCTCGAGCAATTCAACGCCCGACACAGCCTTGGTCACTTCGTTCTTCACGGCGCCGCCGGTGATTTTAAGCTCGCAGCGGATCTCCGCCGTGCTGTCGTCCGAAAGGCGGAAGCTTATCCCCGCGATCTTCGCGCAGGGGAAGATCATACCGTTACAGCCGTTTGACCCCGCTGGCGTGTGCGAGTAGTCGTATGACCGCTCGATGAACACCGGGAAATTGTCGCCGTCGAGCGCGACTACGCAGAGGTTTATTTTTCCGCTGACGTTCACGCCGCCGTCGGCGGGCTTTAACTCGAGCGTCACAGCGTCGGGATAGAT
>JBGULZ010000106.1:0-1190 GCA_045116595.1 Ruminococcus sp.
AAAACAAAACGCCGAGGAAATCACACGCTGTTTGAAGCGGTATATTTTTCCAATACAGAGCGGCAAGCTGACCGATCAGAGCGGCAGCCGTTTTTAATATCATCGCGGAAAAGAATACAAGGCAAAACTTCCGCCACTGACTTTCGGTATCACGCAGGATAAAAGTGATCAGTATTCCGAGCACACCGAGCAATAAGGTCGACAAATCTATCACAGCAGAAAAATATGTCGTCCAATCCATCATAGCCGCAGCCCCCTTATCGGAAACCTCAGGCGTGTGAGCTGGTCGCGCACCTGTTTTGCGGAAAGGGGTTTTACGGCAAAGCCGCAGGCGCCGGTATCCCACGCCTCCAGCGCGTAATCGGGGTAGGCGGTCAGATAGATCACGTTGGTGCGGGGATTGATTTTCAGCAGCTCACGGCACAGTTCAAGCCCGTTGAGCTTGCCCATTTCGATATCGATATAAGCCAGATGTACGCGGTTGGATTTGGCGAATGACAGCGCTTCTGTCGGAGAAGTAAAGCCTGTGACCAAAGCGTTGGGAAGCAAATGACCGATCACCGACATACCGCCCTTTAGAATGATACTCTCGTCATCCACCATAATGACGTTCGGTTCCTCTACGGTATTGTCGATCGTTTCCAATAAAATGTTGATATCGATATCTAAGCATTTGGAGATCCGCAGAAGCAGAACGGCGTCAGGGATGCGCCGTCCCGTTTCCCAGTTCGCTATCGTGGTGCGTTCCACAAACAGCATATCGGCGAGCTGCTGCTGGGACAGATTTTTTTCAGTTCTGAATTGTTTCAGGGTATCGGCAAAGGAATCCTTCATATGCTTTTCCTCTCTTGGAAATAAACTATATCTATGATTATAATGGATGTGCCTTTGAAATACAACAGCATTCCAAAATAAGATGTCACGCTCTGACACATCTTATTGTCTTATGGAGTATTTATGATAGAATTAAACTGAGTAATTTTGTAAAACAGCGGAAAACAAGGAGGAAAGCCTTATGCAAAAGCTAAAGAAACCGGTGAGCGTACTGCTGACTGTTATCATGGTCGTCAGCCTGTTCACTGTCATTCCTACGCCGGCGAGCGCCGCCGAGGCGGTGGAGTATGTCTACCGCTGGTGGGACGCCGATGCAAAGGAAGTAAAGCAGGAAACAAGGGTCTGCACCGACTATA